>CAITEG010000010.1 GCA_903891365.1 uncultured bacterium | reverse complement strand
TTTGGATACAATGGATCAAATAAATCGATTTGCTGAGAAGCATCAAGTATAGCTTTTGGACCCTCAGCTGTTCCACCATGATAAGAAACAGTTGCCTCCCAAGGAACAGGAACTAATACAACACTAGAATCCTCTACTTCAAAAGGTAACCCAAAAATTCCATGTGAAGTTAATCCATTTTCATTTGGATTAAAATTTTTCAATATTTCTTCTCTTTTATTTTGTGTATCCATATATAATTTAAGATAATCTATTTTTAAAATCTTTATAACAAAACTTTTTGATAATTTTAATTTTTCCAGTTTTATCTACTGTTGTTATGTTTGGTAAGTTTACTCCATTGAAAGTATTATTCTTCACCATCGTATAGATAGCCATGTTCATAAATACCAATTTTTGACCTATTTCAAGAGGTTTAGTGAATGAATACTCGCCTATTACATCCCCTGTAAGGCAACTTGGTCCCACCAGGCGATAATTATGATCTGAGCCTTCCTTTGTAGGTTCTGCATCTAAAATAGTAGGTAAATAAGGCATTTCAAGCACATCTGGCATATGCGTAGTGGCCGATACATCAAGCACTGCTATATTCATACCATTCTTAAATATATCCACTACACTTGCAACTAGTACTCCAGCATTAAGTGCTACCGCTTCTCCAGGCTCTAAATAAACTTCTAAATGAGGGTATTTCGTTTTAAAATCATTCAATATTTTATAAAGCAATTCTAGATCATAATCTTTCCTTGTTATATGATGACCTCCACCAAAATTAACCCACTTCATCTGTGGTAAATATTCTCCAAACTTTTCTTCGAAAACTTTTAAACTCCTCTCTAGTGCATCTGCATTAAGTTCGCAAAGATTATGGAAGTGAAGTCCTTCGAGTCCAGTTATATTTTCTTTTTCAAAGCTTGCTACTGTGACTCCAAAATGAGAATTCGGACTACTTGGATCATACATAGAAGTTTCTACTTCACTATGCTCTAAGTTTACACGAAGACCACAGGAGACATTGCCCACGCATTTGTTCTTAAATTTATTCCATTGAGAAAAAGAATTGAAAACAAGATGGTCTGCATATTTTATATACTCTCTAATATTTTCATCTGTGTATGAAGGTGAGAATACATGAGTCTCTTTACCAAATTCTTTATATCCAAGACGAGCTTCATTTACTGAACTTGCCTCGCTTCCAGAAAGATACTTCTTGATCAAAGGAAAAGTAGAAAACATTGAAAAACCTTTGAGTGCCATAAGTATATGAGCTCCAGTTTTCTCTTCTACTCCTTTCAGAATCTTTAGATTGTTTTCTAATTTTTCTAATGAAACTACATATGAAGGAGTCTCTACTTTAGAAAAGTCTACTTTATCCCACCCTGTCGTTTCTATCCAAGGTTCTATAAAAATGTTTTCTTTACTTTTTGACATATAATTTTAATATCTTCCATTTTTTCCAGACAGGCCTTTAAGGCCTGTCTGGATTTTTGTTTAACTAATAACCCTTTTTAAGTGCAGCTGGGATATCTTTAAGAGTCTTCATCACTGTGGTAAGACCTACTTTTGCCATTTCATCGATAAATATCTTTGAATCAAGACTCTTGTCCTCTGTATTCTTTGTACCAACTCCACCCCACTTACCTTCTAACACAAGTTTCGCACAAGTAACTGTGGGAATTGCTGTCGTATAACCGATAGCGTTACCTCCTGTCTCTTTAAAAGCGGCCTTATGATCACAAACATTGTAGATATAGACAGCTTTTTTCTTGCCAGCTTTTGTACCAGTGATAATGTTCCCAATATTTGTCTTGCCCACATAGCCACTATTGAAGTCTTCACCCTTAGGAAGAATTGCTTTCAAGAATTTAACAGGCACAACTTTCTTGCCATCATAGTCCACAGCATCGATACGTGTAAGCCCAACATTGTAAAGAACTCGGAGGTATGTGAGATATGTCGTAGAGAATGTCATCCAGAAGCGAATACGCTTAAGTCCTGGTATGTGTGTAGGAATAGTCTCAAGTTCTTCGTGGTACATGAGGTAAGGAGTAAACTTTCCTGCTTCAGGGAAATTGAATTCAAAGAAAGGTGCATCTTCATCGATAAGCTTCATTCTCTCTTGCCATTTTCCTTTCTCCCAGAATTTAATAGGGAGGATAAGTTCACGCAAGTTTATTTCTGGGTCAAAGTTTGGAGCGAATTTAATATTCTCATCTTTTGAACCACCATTGCAGTCTAGAATGTCGATAGTCTCTATCTTGTCGAACATATAGTCACGAGCATAGGCTGAGTAGATATTTGAAACCCCTGGGTCAAAACCTGAACCAAGAATAGCAAGTAAGCCTTTCTTCTTGAAAGCTTCATTTTTAGCAAGTTGTAGTTTATAAGAGAAGCCATACTTCTCAGGATTCTCATAGCAAGCAGTATCTATATAGTTTACTCCATACTCTAAACAAGCGTCCATAACTACTAGATTATCATAAGGACTACCCCAGTTCACGACGAGCGTAGGCTTTATCTCTTTAAGGAGTCTTAGAAAAGTATCCCCATTACCAACGTCAGCTATATGAATATTTAAATCCACTTTGCCTTTAGACTTCTTTAGGACAGACTGGCGAACAGCTTCACATTTCGAAGGAGTGCGACCCACTACATGAATCTCAGAAAAAGTGCTCTTAAATTGAGCCATTTTATGTAAACCAACACTACCGACATTTCCGCAACCGATAACTAAAATTTTGTTCATTTTTATATTCGTCAAAGGCATAAAGCCGACGATAAAGATAAATTAATAACAATATTAGTTTACTATTCGCTACCCCATAAGTCAATGAAAATATCCTTGATTTATACGCTATATATACTATAATCAACTTGTTTATCAATAATACTTAAATCTACAAAAGAAATGTCTAAACCAATCATTGTGAACAAGTTTGGAGGAGGAATACTCGTAAAAGAGTTCATCCCCATAATGAAGAAAAGAATTGAAGAACAAACAAAGAAAGGATACCAAAGTATCGCTGTTGTTTCTGCTATGCCGAAAGTGACAGATGAGATACTCTCTTTTGTAAATAATCTAAAAGAAAATTACGACGAGAAGACTATTGAGGCTTTTATATCTAACTTATTAAATAGACACAAGCAAGCTGCTCTTGATATTAAAATATCAAACCCTCACCTAGGAAAATTAGAAACAGAGCTAGAAAAAATCTTAAATAAACTAGAGAACGAATTAAAAAATACTCACAAGAATTCAAAATCCAAGGCTTCTATTGTTACCAGTGCTCTTGAAGACAAGCTTGTAGCTTATGGAGAAAAGCTTTCAGCTATCATCATGACTTACTACCTCAATTCAAATGGTATTTTAGCCACAGAATTCCTTGCGGAAGAGATACCTATCGTGACAGATAATCACTTCAAGAATGCAAACATCGACTATCTAGTATCAGCAAAAAATTTGAATAATAAAATGAAGGATATTAAAAGCGTAGTAGTTATTCCAGGATTCACAGGTATAACAAAAGATGGAGAAATTACAACTCTTGGAAGAGGAGGTACAGATACGACGGCTTGCTTCATAGGAGCAGCCTTACAAGCAGAGAAGATTATCCTTTGGAAAGATGTCGGTGGAGTTCTCTCGGCAGATCCGAAGATAGTAAAAACTGCTAAGACTATCCCCTTCATTAGTTACTTAGAAGCAGAAGAAGCTGGTAAGATAATCCACGACAAAGCTATACAGTATGTAAAGATGTATAAAACCGAGATAGAGATAGCCTCAATTGCCAACCCAAAACTTAATACAAAAATTGGAGAAATAAAGAAACCAGGAAAAGGAGCCAAGATTGTAAGCTTAAAGAAAGATTTGAACTTACTTTTAATTACAGACGAGACCATGAAAGTAAATGATCTTATGCTTCTCGTTTGTGAGAGTTTTAAAAAACACAAAGTGGAGATGCTTCTGATAAGCAACACCCGCTACAGCCTACAGATAGTTGCAGACAAGAGCGATGAAATAGAAAAAGTATATAATGATATAAAGAGTAAAGTAGAAGAAATAGAAATGATGAAAGCCAGTATGGTCTTCCTCGTCGGAAACTTTGAAGCCAAGGACGTCAGTAACTTCAATGACCTACTAGTAAAGCTTGGGACAGATTTACAGATAAGTGCTTTCTATTTTGATAACTGTAAAAGAATAGAAGCTGTGATAAGAACAGATAATATTGAGAAGGTCGTGAATAGTTTGTATAAAAAATTTATTAAATAGTATAGATTCTTGAAATCATAAAATAGCTCTTCTCGAAATGCACACAATAATTTTCTGCTGAAAATTTTGCTCGTACTCGGCCCGACGGCCTCCGTAAGGCATTTCTCAAAGACTATTTTATTTATTCAAAAATTTTAAAACGATATGAAAAAACTAAAAGTAGGGATATTGGGTGCGACAGGCATGGTAGGACAAAATTATATAAGACTACTCGAGAATCATCTTTGGTTTGATGTTGTCTATGTGGCTGCATCAGCTAATTCTGCTGGAGTAACTTATGGTGAAGCAGTAAAAGGACGATGGCAAATGCCGACACCAATACCTGCTAAAATAGAAAAAATCAAAGTAGAAAATGTTGATGACATAGAAAAAGCTTCTAAGAAGTGTGATTTCGTCTTCTCCGCATTTGAAATCAGTGATAAAAATCTAGTCAGAGAAATCGAAGAGAAGTATGCCGCAGCTGGTATGCCCGTCGTCTCAAACGCTTCTGCAAATAGATGGACTGACGATGTCCCCATGCTTATACCTGAGATAAACTCTAATCATTTAGACATAATTGCCATCCAGAAGAAGAATCACAGCTGGAGTAAAGGATTTATCGCTGTGAAGCCAAATTGTAGTTTACAGAGCTATTTAACTCCTATATACGCCCTAAATAAAGCTGGCTATCCAGTAAAGAAGATAATGATCACTACTCTTCAGGCAGTTTCAGGCGCAGGATATCCAGGAGTGCCAAGTCTTGATATGATCGACAACGTTGTCCCATTTATCGGTGGTGAAGAAGAAAAAACAGAAGAAGAACCTCTTAAGATTTTAGGTGAAATTAAAAATGGTAAATTTGTAAAAAGTAAAGATATAAATATCTCTGCTACTTGTACTCGCGTACCTGTCATCGATGGTCACCTTGCAACAGTAAATATATTATTCAAAGACAAAAAGCCAACCAAAGAAGAGATAATTAAAATCTGGAGTGAATTCAAATCAGTTCCACAAGATTTGAAGCTTCCATTTGCTCCTATCTGTCCTATAATCTACAAAGAAGAAGACAATCGTCCTCAACCAAGAAAAGATAGAGACAATGACAAAGGTATGGCTGTCACTATCGGACGCCTACGAGACTGTAAAATATTTGACTATAAGTTCGTATCACTTTCTCACAATACTGTCCGCGGAGCAGCTGGTGGAGGAATACTAAATGCTGAACTTCTAGTCAAAAAAGGCTACATTAAATAAAAAATAAAATCCCTCAATTGAGGGATTTTATTTTTACCATCCAAATTCTTTTCCTACATCTTCAGGAGTCTCTCTCTTGCGAGCAACGACTACGTGTCCATTCTCTGTAATTATTTTCATTGGAGAGGAGAGCATACAGTGACTGGCAGCAAGAGAATTCTGATATGCCCCAGTATCGTAGACAACGATATACATAGGCTCACCATCACCATTATTTGAATTGTAGTCTGGAAGCACAACTGCTCCGTGAGTTCCCATATAGATATCATCCGAGTCGCAAGAAGATCCAGCAAGCCAGACATCGGTCAGATCACCATCTCTTTTATTATTGACTGGAGAGATAGCCCACTTCTGCTTTATAGCCCAAGTGTCTAGTAGGTCGTTCATAAAACTACCATCGATAACGTACCACTTTTTTACAGGACTATTCTTGTGAGAGATAGTCTTTGTATCAATTATTTTGAAAACAGATATCTGAGCAGGGGCTACTATGTAGCGACCCCATTCACAAATAATATTTGGACAAGCGACTTCCCTCTTTTCTGCTTCTTTTTTTACAACCTCAAGAATTTTCTCTAAAATTTTATCTACTGGGTAGCCCTTTGTTCTTGTATAAGGGATAGGCATACCTCCACCGATATCAAGTGTATCGAGTGATGGATTCTTCTCTTTCATTTTGAAATAAACATCTAGAGCATACTTTATAGGAACTACGATATCTGAAAGCTTCTCAATCTGAGAACCTATATGATAGTGAAGAATTTTCAAGTTCTTGAACGTTCCCATCTTGAGAATTTCTTTTGCAGAAAAACCAAAGCGATCTATCGTTTTGTTCCAGTGTGAGTCTGCCTTTACTGGCATATCAAGTCTGATACCAACATCATACTTAGAATACTGTAAGAATTTAAGTTCGTTTGGCCCTTCGATGAGAGGGAAAATCTTTATACCTTTATGCTGAAGATCATCGATAAGATTTATATATTTATCAGTCTTAGGCCCTGAACAAAGAATGCGGATATTTGGATTGAAAGCTTCTTGTTCAAGCATCTTCTTCACAAGCCAAAGCTCGTTGTAAGATGAAGTCTCAAGGTGAGCTCCTTCACCAACGACAGACATGACTATCTCTTTAGTCTGATTCACTTTCATCGGATAGTGGTAGAAGAATTTGCCCTTGAACCCTACTTTTTTAGACAATGCTCCAGCCAAGTCTAGGAAGTCTTCAAGTCTCTCTTCAATGACAAAAGGCATCAATATTTCTAGTGATGTCCCGAACTTTTCTGCTAAATATTTTACGTTGTATATATTGTGGCCCTCTTTTATAATCAGATCTCCTTCTTTACTAAAATCAAAGTATTGAGTATTGAAATCATTTACACCAAGTTTCCAAAGTTTCTTGGAAGCGATTGAACGTTTTGTCATTCCTTTATATCAAGTATTTATACTTCGAGGTTACTCTCAGCACCTTTGGCACAACTAAACCACCCCTAGTATTTTCAACTCGTGATAAATAATAATATTGACAATCATAACAAATCTGTGGGATTTGTAAAGATTTTATAATCCTTCTTCTTTAAGCTTCATAAGAGCTTCTTTTGATTTACCAGAAAGTCTTTTCGGCATTTCTACGTTGATACGGATGATGATGTCTCCTCTACTGTGCCCACTTGGGACTCCTTGGCCTTTTACACGAAGCATATCTTTGTGATTGATTCCTTCTGGAACTTTCACTTCCATACTTTTACCATCTAGAGTCTTCAAATTATAAGTCATCCCTAGGAGAGCATCTGTAAGCTTAATTTTAAGATCCATCATCAAATTCTGCCCTTCACGAGTATAAAGTGGGTGAGATTTTACATTGAGCTTGATATACAAGTCTCCTGCTTCTCCTCCTTGGATAGCTTCACCTTTACCGTGAACACGAAGTGACTCTCCATTATTTACACCCGATGGTATCTGAACTCTGATCTCTTCATTTTTCTTTACGATACCAGAGCCACGACACTCACTACACTTTTGTGTAGGAATCTTGCCACTTCCAAAACAAGTCTCACAAGTTTTAACTGATTCAAAGTTTCCAAGTATTGAACGACGAACTTCACGGACTTGGCCTTGGCCTCCACAAGTCTTGCAAGTATCCATCTTGGTTCCTACCTTGGCACCATTACCTCCACAAACTCCGCAAGTTGATTGTTTATTTACATTTATCTTCTTTTCTACTCCAAAGATTGCTTCTTCAAAAGTCAGATTAATATCAGTCTGCAAATCTCTACCTTTATGAGCATTACCTCTATTTCTTCCACCTCCAAAAAAGTCTCCAAAAATATCTCCTAAGTCACCCATATCAAAACCCATGCCTGGTTGGCCACCAGAGAAATCAAAACCACCAAAGCCTCCTTGACCTCCAAATCCTCCACCTCCGAAACCTTGAGGTCCATCTGCGTTGCCGAACTGGTCAAACGAAGCACGCTTCTTATCATCCGAGAGAACTTGATAAGCCTCATTCACTTCTTTGAATTTTGTATCGTTACCATTATTCTTGTCTGGATGATGAGTGTGAGCAAGCTTATGGAAAGCTTTCTTTATCTCTTCCTTCGAAGCATTTTTATCTACTCCTAATGTTTTGTAATAATCTTTGGGCATATATTTACTTTATCATTATAATGCTTCTTCTCAAATAGCTTTCTTCAAAATACACGCATAAAATCTTGCTAGATTTTTGCTCTGCTCGGACCAGTCGCCCTGCGCAAGTTATTTTTCAGAAACTATTTGAGAATACGCATTTGTATTTAATAGGCTGGATGAAAATAGTCTTCAGCGAGGGGCTTGTGAGCCTGTCGAGGCGAACACTGAGCAAATTTCTAGCAAGAAATTTGTGTACCCGAGAGGAAGAGCTATTTTCAGTAAGCCTATAAATTATTTTTGTTCTGGATTCTCGTTTACTTCTGCGTCTTTGATTTCTGGCTCTTGAGCCTCTGGTGTAGGATTTGCTCCTGCCTCTGGTGCTGTACCAGCTTTACTCATAGCTTCACCTATCTTTGACATCTCAGCTGAAAGTTCTTCTGTCGCTTTCTTGATAGCTTCCATATCACTTCCTTCCTTGGCAGTTCGTAGGAGAGCTATCTTAGCTTCAACTTCTGTCTTGATACTAGCATCTACTTTATCTCCATAATCTTTTACAGACTTTTCAGCAGTAAAGATCATCATCTCGGCTGTATTTTTATGATCAGCAAGTTCTTTCTTCTTGGCATCTTCTTCGGCATGAGCTTCAGCTTCATCCTTCATCTTCTTTATTTCAGCATCTGTAAGACCTGAAGAAGCTTCTATGCGGATAGACTGAGCTTTACCTGAAGCTTTATCCATCGCTTTCACATTGAGGATTCCGTTGGCATCAACATCAAAAGTAACTTCCACTTGAGGAATACCACGTGGTGAAGGCGGAATACCATCTAGAATAAATCTACCCAAACTCTTATTGTCACTTGCCATTGGGCGTTCACCTTGAGTTATGTGTATCTCTACACTTGTCTGATTATCAGCAGCAGTTGAGAATATTTGTGACTTGGATGAAGGAATAGTTGTATTTCTTTCTACAAGTTTTGTGGCAACTCCACCTAGTGTCTCTATACCAAGTGAAAGAGGAATAACATCGAGAAGAAGAACATCACGAACATCTCCTTGTAAGACACCTGCCTGAACAGCAGCACCGAGAGCTACAACTTCGTCTGGATTGATAGAACGATTTGGCTCCTTACCGAAAAGTTTCTTCACAGCTTCTACTATCATTGGCATTCTTGTCTGACCACCAACGAGTATTATCTCATTGATTTCTCCCATCTTAAATGGTGAAGCTTCTACGGCTCTCTTTGTGATTTCTATAGAACGAGTTACATACTCTTCAGCAAGAGATTCAAGAACAGCACGAGACATCTTGAGGAGCAAGTGCTTTGGTCCTGAAGCATCGGAAGTTATGAATGGAATATTTATCTCTGAATCTGTCGTAGTTGAGAGTTCGTGCTTCGTCTTCTCAGCAGCTTCCTTTAGACGCTGAAGAGCAAGCATGTCTTTGGTTACATCGATACCTGACTCCTTCTTGTATTCATCTGCAATCCACTTCACAATCTTTTGGTCTATATCTTCACCACCCATGTGTGAGTCTCCATCTGTAGACTTCACTTCGATAACATCATCACCAACTTCAAGAACTGAAACATCGAATGTTCCTCCTCCAAAGTCATAGACAACTATCTTCTCATTCTTCTTTGTATTGAATCCATAAGCGAGAGCGGCTGCTGTAGGTTCATTGATAATTCTCTTTACATCTAGCCCGGCGATAATTCCTGCATCTTTTGTAGCTTTTCTTTGAGCGTCGTTGAAATAAGCTGGCACTGTGATAACCGCTTCTGTAATCTTCTCACCAAGTTTTGCTTCGACATCTGCTTTAATCTTACTTAAGATCATTGCAGAAATCTCTTCAGGACGTAGCCAAGAATCTCCGATCTTTGTCTCTACTCCGCCAGTACTTCCTTTTTGTATTTTGTAAGGAATAGTCTTCTCATCTTTCTGAATTTCTGGATCATCATACATATGACCGATGAATCTCTTGATACCATAAACGGTATTTTCAGGATTCGTCACTGCTTGACGCTTCGCAAGTAAGCCCACCATTCTGTCGCCATTCTTTGTGATAGCAACTACTGATGGAGTTGTACGTGCACCTTCGATATTCTCAATAATTTTCGGTTGACCTCCTTCGATAATAGCAACCGCACTATTTGTTGTACCCAAATCTATACCTATGATTTTTGACATATGATTTTGCGAAATCATGTCGCGCAACCGTCCTTTTAGCGCGACGCAATTTTTTGTTTTAATTAATAATTTTTATAATAAATTTACTCACACTTTTAGTATACACCCACCTTTTTATTTTGACAAGTATTTCGCGACCGCAAAATACTTGTATAATTTATAAAAAAGTATTAAAATAGTCAATATGATAAAGAAGCCATCAATTCAAAGGTCAATCTTGAAAACCCTTTCAAAAAAAGGGGTTGCTCCTATGGATTATATTAAAAAGGATGTCGAGGAGGCTATTGTAGGCCAATCTGAGGCCGATAATAAGACAGGATATGCCATTTCTCGTTCTATCAAGAATCTCCTCTCAGATGGGCTTATAGAGACTCTCAACTCGGAGCATAAGCAATACCTAAGACTTACAAAAGAAGGTAAACAAAAGATTAATAATATAGCCCTTGAATGCGAGTCTAGCCTCGTCTCTACCGTCTGGGATGGAAACTGGCGTATAATACTTCTCGACATACCTGAGGAGAGAAAAAGTGAACGCGAAGCTCTTCGATATTTACTTAAAAAAGCCGGCTTCATTTGTCTGAAGAATTCTGTTTGGATCTCTATGTACCCTTTTGAACAT
>CAITEG010000009.1 GCA_903891365.1 uncultured bacterium | reverse complement strand
TACTAAAAATACGCAATAAATGCTTATTTTAGTGGACATTACAATTAAATAACAATTAAATATATGTTAGACCTCAAAGGTATGAAGTCTGCACTAGAACAGCTTGAACAAGAGCGAAAGATCCCTCGAGAAAAGATCGTTGACGCTATCGAGCAAGCACTCGCTGCAGCTTACAAAAAAGATTACGGCAAAAAAGGCCAGATAATCCGTGCGAAGATAGATTTAGAAACAGGAGAAATGGAATTCCAACAAGTCAAAATTGTTGTCGATGAATCTCTTGTCCGAATGACAAAAGAAGATGATGAAGAAGAGGAAATTGCAGAAGATGATGAGAGAGTTCGCTTTAACGAAGAACACCATATCCTACTCGAAGACGCAAAAAAAATAAAAAGAAACGTAGAACTTAAAGAAGAACTCGTTTTCCCACTTGAAAATCAAAATGACTACGGGCGCATCGCCGCTCAAACTGCCAAGCAAGTTATCATTCAGAAAATTCGTGAAGCAGAGAGAAGTGTAATAGTCGATGAATATGGAAGTAAAGAAGGTGAAATTATAAATGGTATTGTTCAAAAGGTTGAACGTGGTGTCGTCTATATAGACTTCAACCGTGCCACAGGTATCATCCTTCCCGATGAACAAATCCCAGGAGAATACTACAGACAAGGTGAGAGAATCAAAGCTTACCTTTACTCAGTAGAAGAGACTCCAAGAGGAGTAAACCTAAAGCTTTCCCGCACTCATCCACAACTTATCGAAGGGCTCTTTAAAATGGAAGCACCAGAAATAGCATCAGGAACAGTTGAAATCAAATCAATAGCTCGTGAAGCAGGTGCTCGCTCAAAGATTGCAGTCTACTCCAATGATGAACACGTAGATCCTGTCGGATCTTGCGTAGGACAGAAAGGAGTTCGTGTCACAACAGTTATGAGTGAACTTAATGGTGAGAAGATAGATATTATTCCTTGGTCACCTGATCCAGCTACTTATATCTCAAGTGCGATCTCTCCAGCAACAGTTCTAAACATCCAAGTTGTAGAGCAAGAACACAAGGCTATGATAGAAGTCGCAGTTGATCAACTATCACTCGCTATCGGTAAAGGAGGACAGAATGTCCGCCTCGCTGCCAAACTTACAGGCTGGAGAATTGATATCAAAGGTATGGAAGCTCTCGGTGTAAAAAGTGAAGAGAGTGGAAGTGATGATGAGGTTTTAGATGATGGTATCGTCGATGACGGTACTGTGTAGTTAAGGGAGGTTTTGAAATAGTCTTATCAGAGGGGCTTTTGAGCTCGACGGAGCGAAAACTGAGCAAATTTTTAGCAAAAAATTTGAGTACCCTCTGAGAAAAGCTATTTCAAAACCGACCAAAAAATTATTAATTTAATAAAATAAACATATGAATCCATTTATTATTTTTGCTCTTATAACATCTATAATTGCAATATTATACGGTCTATTTTTAATTCGTGTTGTCCTCAAGAAAGGTACAGGTGATGCAAAAATGCAGGCTATTGCCAAAGCTATCCAAGAAGGCGCAAAAGCTTACCTCAATCGCCAATACAAAACTATCGGTATTATTGCTGTTATTCTTTTCGTCTTGATTGGTATCGTACCAATGCTCGGATGGATGATGGCTTTTAGTTTCATTTTCGGAGCTGTTCTCTCAGCTGTCGCTGGATACATCGGTATGAACGTTTCAGTTCGTGCCAATGTCCGCACAACAGAAGAAGCAAAGAAAGGATTAAAAGAAGCTTTGAGTCTCGCTTTCAAAGGAGGAACCGTCACAGGTCTTCTAGTAGTAGGACTTGCTCTTCTCGGTGTTACAACTTTCTACATAATTTCAGAGAAAATTTTCGGTGCAGGATCAGCCCAAGCTGTGAAGTCCCTCATCGGACTTTCATTCGGGGCAAGTTTGATCTCAATCTTTGCTCGTTTAGGGGGAGGTATCTTTACTAAAGCTGCAGACGTCGGGGCTGACCTCGTAGGAAAAGTTGAAGCTGGTATTCCAGAAGATGATCCTCGCAATCCAGCAGTTATCGCCGACAACGTCGGAGACAACGTCGGGGACTGTGCAGGTATGGCTGCAGACTTGTTTGAAACTTACGCAGTTACATCTGTCGCAACTATGCTTCTCGGATCCCTTATGTTCGCTGGATTTAGTAATGCTATCATCTACCCTCTTGCTATCGGTGGAGTAGCAATACTTTCTTCTATCATTGGTACATGGTTTGTAAAACTTGGAAAAAGTAACAACATCATGGGTGCTTTGTACAAAGGTCTTATCGCAGCTGGAGCTCTTTCAGCTATCGGATTCTACCCTATCACAAAGTGGATTATGACAGGCAACGGACTCTACTCAGTGAATGCACTATATATAAGTGCTTTGGTAGGTATTGCAGTTACTGCTCTCATCATCGTTATCACTGAATACTATACTTCTACAGCTTACAACCCTGTGAAGTCTATCGCAGAGGCTTCCGTCTCAGGACATGGAACAAATGTTATCCAAGGTCTTGCAGTTTCTATGAAATCTACTGCCTTTCCATTACTTACAATCGTAGCTGGAATCCTCGTTTCTTATAACTTTGCTGGTCTTTATGGTATCGCCATCGCAGCTATGTCTATGCTTTCTCTTACAGGAATCATCGTAGCTATCGATTCATTCGGTCCTATTACTGATAATGCTGGTGGTATCGCAGAAATGGCAGGCCTTCCAGATTCTGTTCGTGATGTTACCGACCCTCTCGATGCAGTTGGAAATACAACAAAAGCTGTCACAAAAGGTTACGCTATCGGCTCAGCAGGACTTGCGGCTCTCGTTCTCTTTGCTTCTTATACACAAGAATTTGCAAACTTCGGACACTCACTCACTTTTGATTTGAGTAATCCAAAAGTTATCGCAGGTCTTCTTATCGGTGGGCTTCTCCCTTACTACTTCTCTGCATTATGTATGGAAGCTGTTGGAAAAGCCGCAGGAAAAGTCGTCGAAGAGGTTCGCAGACAATTCCGTGAAATCAAAGGTATCATGGATGGATCAGGAAAGCCTGACTATGCAAAATGCGTAGACATCGTCACAACTGGTGCTATCAAGCAAATGATTCTTCCTGCAGTTATTGCCGTCGCTTCCCCTATCCTTGTAGGATTTATACTTGGACCTGAAGCTCTAGGTGGACTTCTTGTCGGTTCTATCATTACAGGAATCTTCCTAGCTATCTCTATGACTTCCGGTGGTGGAGCATGGGACAATGCAAAGAAATATATCGAACTTGGAAACCACGGTGGTAAAGGTAGTGATGCTCACAAAGCAGCAGTTACTGGCGACACAGTCGGTGACCCTTACAAAGATACAGCAGGACCAGCTATCAACCCAATGATTAAAATCTTAAACATCATTGCCTTGATCCTTGTTCCTATATTAGTTGCATTCTGGTTCTAAAAAAATACGAATGCTCGAGGAAAGGCCTTAAAGAGAGCATTCTAAATATTAACCATTAAAAAATCCCGCATCTGCGGGATTTTTTAATGAATAATCTATTCTAATCATCTATTATATCTTTGTAAGGCTTTTATCAAATATTCCATTATTATCAACAATATCTTTATCCCCATTGTAAACCAATACAGCTTGCAACATTTTTAATCTAAACGACAATAAAAGATGCTCAATGACTTCTTTTTTATCTTCTTTATTTTTTGTAGATATGGC
>CAITEG010000008.1 GCA_903891365.1 uncultured bacterium | reverse complement strand
TTTATCTCTTCTTCTGTTATAGTAAACCTTATTTGTTTCATATTTAATTCTTGATCAAATATAAACTAAAGTCAACTATTTTAATCTATACTTACCGGAACCAATAAAATCAAGATAATTTTTATCTCTCAAAAACTGTAATTGCTGACGAATTTTATCCTTAATATGCTTGTTGTCGGGATGAATATTTTTTAATTCAAACTCAAATTTATATAAATCTATTAATGTAAATTCTTTCTTATGTAAAGCATCAATACAGTTCATTATATCTAAAATCCAACCTTTTAACTCAACTTTTTTAATATCTTTTAGAAAAGCTGTTTTTTGCCATTTTGCAAGTATCTCCTTTTTTGAAAATTCTTTTCCATTTTCAATATAATAAATTTTCCCAGAATCAGGTATTTTTGAAAACAAAATATATGAACCAACCCATCCAGCTCTCTTTGCATTTTCTGAAAGTGCTTTTCTTTTTTCTATAATTTCAGGTATAAAAAAATGTTTAGGAATAACAAAAAAATCATTAACAAACCATGATTCTAAATATCCCATAAAAAAGAAGTTTGGTTTTGTTGAAGAATTTATTCTTTCAATCATCTTAGAATAAGCACCCGCAGAAACTTTTTTACTAATTTTTCCTTTTTTAGATTTTAATTCAAAATCTTCAACACATTTTTTACAATAAAAATCTGCTACCGGTTTATTATTTACATAACTATAAACAAAATTACCACAACTTGGACAAAAAATCTGACTTGAAACCCAGTTCTCTGTAATAACTCTGATTTTTTGAGATTTACTCGAATAACTATTACCTAAATTTTTATCTAAAATTAAATTCATTATAGATCAATTATCTTAATTAACATTCAAACTCGGTATTTCAGAAGGGTTTGCAGATGAAGCAGATGGAATTTTATTGAGTTCTTTTTCACTAGAAGGAATAAGTCCTGTACACATCCATCCTTCTTCTGCACTCTCTTTGTCTATAGATATAAGACAAGAAAATCCACATCCAGGATGATTTATAGGCTCTACAGAAATATCTATAATGCCCCCTGAATTATCATTGCAATAAAACTTTCCTGTAAAGTTTCCGACTTGAGCACAGCTACTAGCCTTAGCGATCTCAAAAGCTCTCTCATAGGTCATTATCTTTCCACTACTACTCTTGCAAGAACCCGAAGGTATCTTAACTTCTGATAAAGAAACTTTACCTTTATCTTCATTTACTTTTGTATTTTCTGTATTTGTTATATTTTGTCTTGTATTTTTTTGTTTTTCATAAACATAAAAAACAGAAACAAATAATACAGCTATTAAAATTATCCATATTATAAAACCCTTCTTTTGATTTCTCATATTCTAAATACTACTACTTTTACCATTTTTACTCAAATACATACCCTATATAAGGATTCTATCTAAACACAAACAAAAAGCCCACCAATGAAGACGGGCTTCAGTGATGGGTCTGATTTTTTTATTCAACAGTGATTACTCCTTTGCGAGTTTTAGTAGAATAGTAAACTTTTACTCTCACTAAATCTTTGCGTAATTCAGGCATAGGGTATTTCTCCTCTATGAGTTGTTTAAAATAATTAAAGTCAACTTTTTTAGCAATCACATAAGGTTCCTTTTTCCCTGTTTTTTCAACAAAAAATTCATCAGAAAGATATTTGCTGTTTACTGAAAAAGTAAGGTTCCATGATTGGCCACTTCCATCTTCAGCTTCAATAGAATGAATAATTACAGCAAAATACTTTTCTTTTTCATTTTTGATAACTTGAAAAGGGATTAATCTTTTTTCAGAAACTAAACGTAATCCATCGAACATCTCTTCTCTTGAAGGACCATTCGTAATCTCAATTGTTTTCATCGTACGATGTTATTTATTTAAAGAACTTTCTTTATACATTTTACAGAGGATAAAGATAACTCTGGAGCCATAAGGCAATCTTTCCGTACAGAAAGAACTATGTATAGTATAGCATAAATAGCAGGCTTTGTCAATAACCTTTAAAAACCCTAAATATCTGTCTTTTTACCCTTTAAAACACTCGCAATTCTTGTTCTTTAGTAATATCTTCTGCTCTTTTATAGTATTGATAAATACATCTTGCACACCGGAGCCAACGGCCAGCTTCTTATCGAGCGGAGTGTGATGCTGGTACTCTCTCCTAGAGAACTCTGCTACGAGAGCTTCGTGCCTCAAGTATAAAGCCTTCTCTTTCCCTACCCAACGCAAAGTCTCTGGATGACGAGAGTAGCCACCCACCCCTTTATGCTTCGTCAATATATTCCAGAGTCCGTGAAGCTCCCTATGCTCAGCGAGCAAATGTTTATGGCAAAGATATTTCGGATGTATGTCCCAGACGCGCATAATTTTATATTATAGAAAAATACTACATCCCAATCTTTTTCGCAATTAGGTAAACGACAACTGAGACGAATGAAGCTGCCACCATCCCCCACGCGAGGTCTACTATCGTGACGATAAGTGGCCAATTCTGGAGTGTCGCTTGATTCGTCAGATCGTAAGTAGAGTAAGCGATGAGTCCAAAGAGTGCACCGAGCACTAGAGCATAGACCCAAGAACCTTTACTAACTGCTGGCATTATGACAAAGAAGACCAAGCCTACCAAGTATAGAAGGTAGAAGAGAACTCCAGGGATTAAGTTGAAGTCTGGCCTGAGCAAGAATCCGATATGCTTCGCATAGAAATTCTTTGCGACGAGTCCTAGCCAAGTCATATCGAGTAGAACGAGAACCGGCAATGCAATAAGATAAAGTTTTAAAAACATAAAATTTAGAGTTTAATTAATAATAATATCTCAAACTATTATAACATTTATTATCTTTCAAGTTTTTTCTTTAATTCGTCAATAAAGGCTTTCTCCCAAAACTTCATCGAGTACCAGCCTATAAGTGGCCCAGCTATCACTCTCAGCCACTTACTATGAATATCAACTTCGTAAACATAATTAATCCTCGTCCCCTCTTCTGTCTCTTCCATTAAGAATTCTTCATGTCCAGAAGTTCCAAACTTGGGACTTTCATTATCAGAGATATATCCCTTCTCTGGTATAATCTCTGTTTTCATTTTGACTGGGAGTATCATGCCAAAAGACTTTGCTTTCGCATCAATTTCTAATTTATTGCCATCTCTCTTTGTAATAACTAATGATTCAGCAATAGTCGGAAAATTCTTTGGCATATTCTCAAAGTCACTGATAATTTTAAAAACTTGATCAATCGGAGCTTTAATAACCCAAGAACCTTTTAGTGTGATGTGCTTCATAAAATAATTGTACCAAAGAAACCTAAGGGGTTCAACTTGGGACGAAATAAAAACACTCCTTTTCTGGGGGTTTTTATTTTGGCTCCGTGGGTAGGGATCGAACCTACGACCAATCGCTTACATTTATCCTAAAATTACTTAAAGGGATGGACTATATCATATCCATATTTCTTTTAACAAAGAAACTTAGGACCAAGGCGCTTCCGCCAAAATAATATTATATCTTGGAGTACTCCCCGAAGGGATAGTCTCTACACCTTCTTCAATTTTTAAATTGAAGCTTGGCTCGGGATTACCCATATAGGGCTTCCCCGAATTCACCTCGTTTTTCAATCTACTTTTCAGTAGAAAGCTGCAAGCATTAAAACCTACAGGCGACCGCTCTACCGCTGAGCTACCACGGAATGTATTTAACTTTAAACAGAACATATTTTGTTTAGCTTGTAGTTGTACGAAGCGTTCACCTGAACAGGCGACCTCCTTACAGGAGCTGTACCCCTTTCACATTTTGATTACAAAACGTTAAAGGTCTTGCGAGTTGGGTCCCTACCCAACTCTCACTCCACCGCTAGCTACCACGGAATGTGTCTATTATTTATAGACTAGATTATAGTACCAAAAATGTGCTAAAAATGCAAAATTATGATATAAAGAAGAAAAACCATTAACACCTAAAATCATGAAAAGAATTACGAATTTCTTTAAATTGATCAAGAGTCATCTAATTGATTTACTCAGACTCAAATGGATCAAAAATTATCTTGATGATTGCAGAGCAAGTTTATGGAATGGACACAACTATCGTATCCTACATTAATAAGCTTTTGTATGCTGATACAAAAAAACGACACCCGAGTGGATGCCGTTTTTTTATTTCTAGAATTCTATTAGTGGGCTGGAGCTGCGTGAGGATCTGCTGTGTGAGCCTTCTTCTTGATTATAATACGAGCAACGATAATGATAGCAAGTATTAATAGAATAAGCATGAACCATTGAAAGACTGAAGTTGGAAGGAATCCACCTGAACCATTCATACTAAGTGCAGTAACACCATTTGGATCATAAGCCTGTGAGACTACTTGTCCATTCCCATAACCATAAGCATTAGCTGCTTGTAAATTTGGATCATAGTTCACATACTGACCACTATTTGTATTTACTACCTTGTTTGTAGCGACAGACTTATAAACAGTGGCGCCTTGTGCACTTGCTGGTACGTAAGTGATTGTCTGCTTTGGTACGTACGATACTACTGTTTGCTGTGGTACATAATTGACAGTGTTGACTGTAGGCTGTGAATTCACATTTGCTAAGTTCTGCTTTTGTATTGCAAGATTTTGTTCTTGTATCAACTTTTGCTGATCATTGTAATACTGTTGCTGAGAAATCTGACTCTCTAATTGTAATTGACGTTGCTGGTAAGCATACTGTTGGTCTATGATTTGCTGTCTTGTAGTAAGACCAGAGTCACCATAATAACTAGTATCATAACCATTGTAAGAAGGACCGTTGTAATACATAGAAGAAGCGAATGCAGAGTGGACACTAAAAATAGAAACCACAAAGATTCCAGTCGCTATTAAATTTTTTAATGTTTTATTTTTCATACTGGTATTATAGCATATAAGCATGCCTTTTGTCAATACCCCCTAAAGCCCCTAAATAGGCCTATTATTAAAGGATTTTCTTTGATATAATGAGTATTATGACAAAAACAAAGACAAAAAAAGACCCTAAAATCCGTCTAGAGAAGCACATCGTCCCCTACCATTACGACCTCACTTTACACCCAGATATACTCGCCGGGACGTTTTCTGGTAAAGAAAAGATCAAAATAAAAGTGACAAAGGAGACGAGTAGTATCACTCTCCATAGTAAAGATATCAAGATAGAGACGGCTGAATGCTTCAATAAGAAAGTCAGCCAATTTGCAAGTAAGATTACTTATGACCAAAAGAGAGAGACAGTAACTTTCTTTTTCAAAAACAAAATACAAAAAGGAGAAGCCAAGCTTTATATAATCTTCTCTGGAATTCTAAACGACAATCTCCGTGGTTTTTATAAAAGTAAATACATACTAGACGGAGTAGAGAAGTACATAGCGACGACGCAGTTCGAAGCGACCGATGCACGCCGTGCCTTCCCTTGCTTTGACGAACCTGCTCACAAAGCTGTCTTTGAAGTCTCTCTAGTGATACCTGAGGGCCACACCGCTATCTCGAACACTCTACCCACAAATATCAAGGAGCATAGTGCTGGGTATAAGGTAGTTTCTTTTGCTCCGTCTCCTGTCATGTCGACTTACTTGCTCGCTTTCATCATAGGAGAGTTTGAATATGTCGAAGGATATACAAAAGGAGGTAAAGACGCGACACAAATTCGAGTTTTCACAACTAGTGGAAAGAAACACCAAGCGAGGTTTGCGCTCGATGTCGCTATCCGCTCTATAGAATTCTTCAATGAATATTTCAATATACCATATCCACTACCAACTCTCGACCTCATCGCTATCCCCGACTTTGAATCCGCCGCAATGGAGAACTGGGGCGCTGTCACTTTCCGTGAGACAGCTCTTCTAGTAGATGACGAGCACACAAGTCTCTCGAACAAGCAGTGGGCTGCTATCGTCGTGGCTCACGAACTGGCACATCAATGGTTCGGCAACCTCGTCACTATGCACTGGTGGACTGACCTCTGGCTCAACGAAGGCTTTGCTTCATATATGGAGAACTTCTGTATCGACCACTTATTCCCAGACTGGCATATATGGGACCTCAATATTGCCGATAGATACGCTGTCGCTCTCAAGCTCGACTCTCTCGCTACCTCACACCCAGTAGAAGTGAAAGTCCACCACCCAGATGAGATCAGTGAGATATTTGATATGGTCTCTTATGCTAAAGGCTCGGCCATCATACGAATGCTCGCTGGCTATATCGGTGATGAAAAGTTTCGAGATGGACTTCGCTACTATTTGAAAAAGCACAGCTATAGGAACACTCTCACAGTAAACCTCTGGGATGCTTTTGAAAAAGTCAGTAAAAAGCCCGTAAAAGAAATCATGAAGAACTGGACCAGCCAGACTGGCTACCCACTTGTAACTATTTCCCCTAGGCCGGGCCTAGGGGAAAAATGGGAACTTTATCAAGAAAGGTTCTTCTCCAGCAGAATTGAAGCAGAAAAACACAAGAAATCAAATACCAAAACTCTATGGGATATCCCTATAAAATACGAAAGTAATAATGAAATTATGAAAATGCTTTTGACTAAAAAGTCCGTTCCTGCTATCGGTACTAGTTTCGGTAAAGTAAATAAAGAAGAAGAAACTTTCGTCCGTGTCCGCTACGATAAAGAAACATTAAAGAATCTAAAAAGTGAAATCATAAATGGAAAGCTTTCAGTCAAAGATAGGCTCGGTATAATTCGAGATTTGTTTGCCTTAGCTGAAGGTGGCTACATAGAGACGACAGAAGCTTTAGAATTCTCTCTCGTATACAAAGATGAGACGGAGTTCATCGTCTGGTCTGAGATAGCCGGTGGTATAAATAAAATCGCGAACATCATAGGAGGAGAATCTTTCAAAGGAAAATACGACGAGTATGTACTCTCTCTATGGAGACATCTTGCAGAAAAGATGACTTGGGAAAATAAACTCGGGGAAGAACACTCACAGACATTCCTACGAAGTTTAGCTCTCTCTATGGCATCTCACTATGGAGACAAAAAAATAATAGGTGAAGCTCAAAAACTCTTTAAGAATAGAACTAAAAACCCCATCCGAGCTGATATTCGCGGAATAGTTTATAGTATAGTCGCTGCGAATGGAGGAGAAAAAGAATGGAAGCTATTTGAGAAATTATATAAAAACGAAACTTTTCATGAAGAGAAAGACAGATATGCGAGAGCTTTAACTTCTTTTAAAGATAAAGAATTACTTCTCAAGACTTTAAGCTTTGCCATTAGTGACAATGTGAAGGATCAAGATGCTCCGTTCATCATCGCCCAAGTTTGGCAAAATAGTTACGGCAAGGATATCACCTGGAAATTCATAAAAAATAATTGGAAAATAATGGTAAAGAATTTTGGTGAAGGTGGACACTTCCTCTCACGAGTCCTCTCCCCACTCGGTACACACACGAAAGAAAAAGATTTGAAAGATATCAAAAAATTCTTCTCTAAAAATGTCGCCCCTGGCTCTGCCCGAACACTTCTTCAGTCCTACGAACGCATCGAGTCCAACATTGCATGGCTAAAAGACGACAAAGCTTCTATCAAATTCTGGCTCACCAAAAACTACTAAATCTAAAATACATAGGTCTTGCCTATGTATTCTCCCTACCCCCGGGGTACGGAATTTATATACTACACACCCCGGGGATGTGTATGGTTTGACAATATGCTCTAAGGACTGTAAAGTGATGGAAACAACCTTAAATTTTAAAAGATGAAATTAACAATTTACGTTGGAGATTCACGGACAATATCTGTGAAAGGAATTGAATCAGATTCTCAGGCTGAAGAATGGGTAGTTAAAACTGCTAAACATTTTCAAATAGGAGAACAGGCAACCATGTGGACATTGACGGATGGATTTGGCCCTAGATGTATCTGGTCACGACAAGAAAATTCATGCCACTTACCGGAAGTTATCGGTCGTTCAGAACGATATGATGGTACATGGACAAAAACCAGAGAAGAATTTTTCTTGGATAAAAAATACCAGAAACCTGTCCTGTGTGTTGATCCTTTCACAAGGCACCACTTTGGGTGGGCTCCGATGAACACTGATATTTAATCAGGTAATTATAAATTAACCCCGCATATTTTGCGGGGTTGTTTTATTTTTTATATGATGATACCTTCTCGTGAAAATGTTGAGTAAGAAATTTTCAATACTCGAGCAGGTTCATATTTTGTTTTAACCAACTTTACTTCTAATTCCCACTCATGATTTGGAATAGAATTAATTTTGATCCTTTTAATAGCTAAAACATACGCTTTAGCATCAATAAACTGTCCGTTGGCTTGTACCAATGAAAAAGATACTGGTAATTTTAATCTTAGAGAATCAAATATGGATTCTCTGTTGGGTCCATTTTTAATGTACTCTTTCTTAATTTTCATAATTTATTGTTTTTATTTTTCCAAATTAAAGAGCAGGAAAATAACTCCATTCCCTATTGGGTACCTGTACATACATACAGGAATTATTTAATGTTTATACTACAATTCTTTATAGAGATTGTAAAGATATACTAGTTCTCCGTACCCCGGGGTACGGAATTTATATACTACACACCCCGGGGATGTGTATGGTTTGACAATCAATATCAAGTATTGCCCTCTTCACCAGGCCTTGCCTTGGCTAATGGATGAAGGATTTGCGGTGGATGGGAGTTTGACCGTGATTTTTGATAGCGGAGTAGTGGGCACGGGTGCCGTAGCCAGAGTGTTTGTCGAAACCATACTCGGGGTAGTCTTTGGCATACTTTGTCATCACCGCATCACGCGAAACCTTCGCGACGATGGATGCCAGAGAAATAACAGGATGGAGCTCGTCCCCTCTTATGATCGTCTCTTGATTAACATACTCGGCTGGCGCTTTCAAACCTCCATCAAGGAAAACATGGAACGCAGCAGGATTATGCAAATTCTTTGTCGCGTCGGAGCCCTTTAGGGTAAAGCGCAAAGAATTTGCATAATCCTGCGTAGTGACTTTAGCGAGTGATTCGTTCAAAGCTTTCTGTATACATTTTGCAATTCCAAATTTATCAATATTTTCGGGGGAGACGAAAGACACAGCAAAGTCGCAAAGACCTAGGGTCTTTGCGACTTTTAGATACTGGAACCATTCTTCCCTCTGCTTTTTACTAAGCTTTTTAGAATCACGGAGTTTCGAAAGTTTCCCACATGTCTGACATGTGGGGAATTGTCCGTCTACAAATGAACCTTCTGTCATAAGGAAACTGCAAACAGCCACAGGACCTGCCAAAGGACCCCTGCCTACTTCGTCTATACCGATTATGTATTTTATGTTGCTCTTTTCTACCATATAGAACAATCATACCTTATTTGGTATACTAAGAAAATATGGAAAAAGCCGAGCTTAATGCCAACTTCATACATCTGCATACCCACTCTCACTACTCCCTCCTAGACGGACTTTCTAAGATTCCAGATATGGTGAAGCAATGTAAGAAAAATGGTATGAATGCTCTCGCTATTACCGACCATGGAAATATGTATGGGGCTATAGAACTCTACAAAGAGGCTCATAAAGCTGGCATCAAGCCTATCATCGGAGTGGAAGCCTACATCGCTGAGAGAGGCCGTGCAGACAAAGAGCCCGGAGTAGATAACAGACGCTACCATCTCACCCTCCTCGCAAAAAATAAACAGGGTTACAAAAACTTAATGCATTTAGTAACTTTAGCAAACCTCGAAGGCTACTACTACAAACCTCGAATGGACAAAGAAATTCTCCGCCTCTATGGTGAAGGTATTATTTGTCTTTCTGGTTGTATGGGTAGTCAGCTCTCTCAAGCAGTTCTCGCAAACAATGAAGAGAAAGCCGAGGCTATAATAAAAGAACACCAAGAAATTTTCGGCAAAGAGAACTATTTCCTTGAAGTCCACTCTCACCCCCACGTCGAGAATGACGAGAGACTTCGCAAAGGAATTATAAAACTCGGAAAAAAGTTCGGTATCCCCGTCGTCGCTGGACAAGACTCACACTACCTCTGTGTCGATGACCACGATGCTCACGATACACTCCTGGCTGTGAACACTGGGGTCATAAGTGGTAAAGAAGGCACCGGTCTTGAATTCGGAGTAGATGACTTTTCTCTTATCGATGAGAAGACAGCTTTAAAATATTTCAGTGATATAAAAGAAGCGGTAGCGAATACCAAAATGGTAGCAGACTTATGTGAAAATTATGATCTTGAACTTGGTACAGCTTACTTCCCTGACTTCCCTATTCCAGAAGGCCAAACAGCCGACGAAGTCCTAAGAGAACTTGCATATAAAGGCTTTGAGACAAGAAAGTTAGAGAAAACTCAAGTTTATATAGACAGACTTGAATACGAATTAAAAATTATTAAACAAAAGGGCTATCCAGCTTATTTCCTAGTAGTGGCTGACCTTCTCGCTTATGCAAAAGAGAATAAAATTTATACAAACATCAGAGGATCAGTGGCAGGCTCCCTTACTACTTATCTCACAGGTATTACAAAAGTTGACCCTATAGCTTACAAACTTCCCTTCGAAAGATTCTTAAACCCTGAGCGTCCATCACTCCCTGATATCGATATGGACTACGCCGATAACCGTCGTGATGAAATCATTGCTTATGCAAAAAGAAAATATGGAGAAGATAAAGTCGCACAGATAGGTACCTTCGGTACGATGATGGCGAAAGGTTCTGTCCGTGACGTTGCTCGTGCACTCGGATATCCATACAATGTTGGAGATCGTATTTCTTCGATGATACCCCTTGGCTCACAAGGAATGCCGATGACTATAGACCATGCGATGAAGCTCATCCCTGAACTCAAGGCAGCATACAAAAGTGAACCAGATACTAAAAAGATTATTGACCTCGCCAAAAAAATGGAAGGCTGTGTTCGTCATATCTCAGTCCATGCGGCTGGAGTCGTGATGGCTCCTCGTCCACTTTATGAATTCTCACCTGTTCAGCTTGACCCTAAAGGTGGAAATATAATTACTCAGTATGACATGTATAGCATCGAAGATGCTGGACTTCCAAAGTTTGATTTCCTTGGCATAAGAAACCTTTCGATACTAGCTGAAGCAGTAAGACTTGTGAAAGCAATACATAAAGTAGATATAGATATCGATACCATTCCTCTCGACGATAAATTAACTTTTGAGCTTCTTTCTAAAGGAGAAACTATGGGGCTCTTCCAACTCAATGGTTCTGGAATGACAAGGTACCTAAAAGAGCTAAAGCCTTCTACTATCCACGACATCAATGCGATGGTGGCTCTCTATCGTCCAGGTCCGATGGAATCCATCCCTGAATATATCAAGCGTAAACACAATCCAAAGGCTATCACTTATCTAGATCCTAGACTTAAAGACATTCTCGATCAATCATTTGGAGTTATCACTTACCAAGATGACGTGATGATGACGGCGATCAAGCTAGCCGGCTACTCTTGGCTCGAAGCTGATAAACTTCGTAAGGCTATGGGTAAGAAAATTCCAGAAGTCATGGAAGCCGAAAAAGGAAAACTACTTGAAGGATTCGTAAAGAATGGAATGACAGAAAAGAAGGCTCAGGAGTTTTGGACTCTCATCGAGCCATTCGCTGCGTACGGGTTCAACAAGGCTCACGCCGCAAGTTACGGACTCGTGGCATACCAGACTGCCTATATGAAAGCGAACTACCCGGTAGAGTACATGACAGCCATCATGACTTCTGAATCTGGAGATATAGAGAAAGTGGCAGAAATAATTCACGAATGTGAGAAGATGAATATCAAAGTTCTTCCTCCAAATGTGAATGAAAGCTTCGGTGGCTTCACTGTCATCAAAGGTAGCGACCACAAGACCGATAGAACTATCCGCTTTGGATTCTATAACATCAAGAACCTCGGAGTAGACATCGCCGATGCTATCATAGAAGAAAGAAAAAAGAATGGTAAATTTAAGTCCCTAGCTGACTTCCTTGAAAGAATCAATCATAAGAATTTAAACAAGAAGTCGATAGAAGCCTTGGCAAAATGCGGGGCCATGGATGATATGGTAGATCATAGGAATATGGTGATGGGCAATCTTGAAAAACTCCTAGCTTTCAATAAAGAAACCCGTGGAGCCGCTCAAGACTCACTCTTTGGTAGTATCGGTGGTATAGAAGTTAAACTTTCTTTAGAACCTCAACCAGAAGCTACTCTCCAAGATAAGCTAACATGGGAAAAAGATCTCCTTGGACTTTACGTTTCAGGACACCCACTCGATAACTATAAAGATAAGATTGAGAAGTTCGGAACTTTAATAAAGAAAGCTAAAGAAGAAGTTAAAGTAAATACTCCAATCACTATCGCTGCTATTATCGACGATATTCGAATAGTTACAACAAAGAGCAACAACCGTATGGCCTTCATCAAAATATCAGACTATACTGGCACGATAGATGGAGTTGTCTTTAGTAAACTTTTTGAAACTCATAAAGATATACTCGTAAAAGACACAATCATCGCCCTCACCGGAAAGATAACAGAGAGAAATGGAGAGAAGAGTGTCATGATAGAGAATTTTAAGAAGATATAAATCAGGTTCTAGTAGATAGTGATTAGGTTCTAGAAAATACAAAACAAAAG
>CAITEG010000007.1 GCA_903891365.1 uncultured bacterium | reverse complement strand
TCTCATCTCTAAAATTTTCTGCTTCACCATCTCTGATCCGAGCATTATCAGATTCATATATGGTTGGAACTTATACTACAGACAAGCCACACCTCTTTCTCCTTTTGCAGATAAAAGATTATGACTATACTTATGCTGGTATGCTCGAGTGGGAGAACTCTCTTGCAAACGACACCATGGCTTTATTTGAACTTGATACGAAAGAAAATAAAATCGCCCTCAGTAATAGAAAGTGGAGCGACGTCCTTATAAACAACAAAGACGCTAGAGTTCTCATAAATGAAAATGGTAAGCCTATCCTTTACTACATATTCAACGATAAGAACAATCTAATCGTCACAGATAGTCTTGATGCAATAAAGGAAATAGCTTCTAGATTAATAACAAAGAACATCAAACCCTTGTAAGATTGCCAATTATTAGATTAATGATAATATTAAGTTATGGAAAAATACAAAGTAAAACTAGAAGAAGAGAAAAAGTTACTAGAAGAAGAGCTAGCTGCTATTGGTAAAGAAGATGCTGAGACAGGTGACTGGGAAGCAACTCCCGAAAGTGAAGTAAAAGCTCAAGACGTAGAAGATGAAGCTGATATGGCAGAGAGAGCTGAAGACTATGAGGAAAGATCAAGTACCTTAAATGCTCTTGAGACCAGACTAAACGATATCAAAAAGGCTCTAGGTAAGATAGAGGAAGGAACATATGGACTTTGTGAAGTATGTGGAACAAAGATAGAAGAAGAGAGACTTGATGTCAACCCAAGTGCCAAGACATGTGAGGCAGATATGGAAAAAGTTGTTTAACCTTAAAACCCAAAATCATAAACTGATTTTGGGTTTTAATTTTTTATGTCATTTTCAAGAGTATACTCAGCACAAACACATCTCCTAAAAGGGAAGATCGTCACAGTGGAAGTAGACATTACAAAGAACACTTTGTTCTCTTTTACTCTTGTAGGACTTCCAGACAAAGCCGTCGATGAATCCAAGGATCGTATGAGCTCAGCTCTCAAGAACTCAGGCTTTGACTCTCCTAAAAATCAAAATCATAAAATAGTCATATCTTTATCTCCAGCTGACCTTAAGAAAGAAGGCCCATACTTTGATTTAGCTATCGCTCTTGCATACTTGCTCTCAGCTGAAGAAATGCATTTTGAATCTGAGGGAAGAATTTTTCTTGGAGAACTTTCACTCAATGGAGAACTTCGCCCTATCAAAGGAGCTTTGCCTCTTACACAAGAAGCGAAGAAGCAAGGCTTCAAAGAAATATTCCTGCCAATAGAGAATGCTGAAGAAGCTGCTTTAGTAGATGGTATCACTATATACGGAGCAAAAAGTTTAAGAGAAGTTATAGACCACATCTATACACCAAAGACTGATAAGAAGGGCAACTTGATAGAAAAAGAAAGAGCAAAAATAAATCCCCAAATAAAAACTGAAATCATACACAAAGAGAAAACAAATAACTTAGACTTCTCTGATATAAAAGGTCAAGAAGGGGCGAAGAGAGGACTTGAGATAGCCGCCAGTGGTGGACACAATATAGCGATGTCAGGGCCTCCAGGGACAGGCAAGACAATGCTCGCTCGCGTCTTCTCACAAATTATTCCAGACTTAGATAAAGATGATTGTCTTGAAATTACAGGGATACATTCTGTCGTAGGACTTCTAGAAGATGCTATCATCACTGACCCACCATTTAGAGCACCACATCATACAGCTAGCTACGTTTCGATGATCGGAGGTGGAGCCAATCCAAAACCAGGCGAAGTCACCCTCGCACACAGAGGTGTACTTTTCCTTGATGAATTCCCTGAGTTTGAAAAAAGGGTTTTGGAGTCTCTCCGCCAACCACTTGAAGACAATATCGTATCTATTTCTCGTGCCCGTGGTTCAGCGATTTTCCCATCAAACTTTATCCTCGTCGCTGCGATGAATCCTTGCCCTTGTGGCAACAAAGGGAATAAACAAAAAGAATGTATTTGTAAACCAATGGACTTAGATAGATATAAGAGAAAACTTTCAGGACCGATAATGGACCGTATAGATATCTGGGTGACAGTAGGGAACGTCGACTATGAAAAACTTTCAAATGATATAGCCGAAGGAGAGAAGACACATACAATAAAAGAAAGGGTGAGGAGAGCTCGTGATATACAAACAAAAAGATTTAAAAACTCTCCAAGGAAAATAAATACGAATAGTGAGATGAATGTGAAAGAGCTCAACATCTATGCTCCACTTAATGAAGAAACTAAAAAACTTTTAAACCAAAGTGCCGAGCGACTCCAGCTCTCAGCTCGTGCTTACCACCGCACTATCAAGCTAGCCCGCACCATCGCCGACCTAGAAGGATCTGAAAACATTTCCTCTTCCCATATTCTCGAGGCCCTACAATACAGACCAAGAGAAAATTAAAACCCTCTGACATGCAGAGGGTTTTAATTATGTTTATTTTTAGCAGAGAATGGAGCAGTGGCGGGGGTAATGACAGGAGGAGCTAAGTTTAACTTGTGTTTTACTTTTGAAACTTTTTTCTTTTTTACAACTTTCTTTTTGGGAGTAACTTTCTTTTTTACAGGAGTCACAGTTTTCGCAACAGTTTCTTTTTTTGCAACAGTTGATTCTTGTGCCATAGCT
>CAITEG010000006.1 GCA_903891365.1 uncultured bacterium | reverse complement strand
TTTATAAGTTTATTAATTAATTTTTCCTAAATTAAATTGTTTATGCAAAATCAAAAAGGGAATATAGGTGTTATTGTTTCTTTTGTTATTGTCGTTGGTCTTATCGGTCTTGCAGTTTATGCTCTTATGCATAAACCCATCAAAATCGATCCATTAGAAGGTATAAAAGGAGTAGACGGTACAGAGAAAGTCTCTACTGATACTTCAAAAGAGCAACCAAAACAACAAGAACAACAAACATCAACACAACAAAAAACTATGAATACAACAACAAGAAGTTTAAATAATTTTACACCAGTTTCAAAAGTTACTAAGCTAGAGAAGATAGATACTGTAATCGGTACAGGCGAAGAAGTAAAAGCTGGATCAACAGTCAGTGTACACTATACAGGTGCAGTAGCAGCAACAGGCACAGTGTTTCAATCATCAAAAGATTTTGGACCAAATCCTGTAACATTTCCATTATCTCAAGTTATAAAAGGATGGACTGATGGTATTCCTGGTATGAAAGTCGGAGGTACTCGTCGTCTAGTTATACCAGCTGATCAAGCTTACGGAGCAAATCCTCCAGCAGGTTCAGGCATACCAGCAAATGCAGCTCTTGTCTTTGATGTTGAACTCGTTGCTATTAAATAGGTAATGAATCCCGTTAGAAGCCGCGGTCATGGTTTCTAATAAAAAGGGATTTTAAATTAATATTAAGTAAAAAATAAGTAGCTTGGGTTAATAAAATATATTGACCAAGACCTGCTTCTAAACGGGATGAAAGAAAAAGCTAAAAATTTTTTCCAAACAAACATAAGAAGAAAACGAACATGGGTTATTTTATTCCTACTTGTTGCTATTATCTGTTATTTTATTTTTAAAACTCCAAGTAGTGTAGCAAATACAACAACTGATATAGCCAAGCTTTCGAATTTGAAGGAAACTGTTTTAGCTACGGGGCAAGTCGTTTCAAATACTGATCTCAATTTATCTTTCAATAGTAGTGGCACAGTAAAGACCATAAAAGTAAAAGTAGGGGACAAAGTGAAAGCCGGCCAAGTCCTAGCTACTCTTGATTCTCAAGCCGAAGCTGCAGCTCTGACTAGTGCTCGTGGAGCTCTTGCTGGTGCACAGGCTCGCCTCAAGCGTACTATAGAAGGTGCTTCAAACGAAGAAGTTGCTTTAGCCCAGATAACTTTAGATCAGACCAAGTTGTCGCAAGGCACTCTTGTCGATAATGCTTATCAGAATCTTTTGAACTCAACTCCAGAAGCTATTCCAAATGATGGCAGTAGTGACTATGTCGCTCCTGTGATAAGTGGGACTTATACGTTGGGTAAAGAAGGAGTGATACATATAAAGCCATACTATAGTTCAGCTGGAGTTGGTTTTAATGTCACTGGACTTGCAGAAGGAAGTGGTACAGGGAATACTATTATCGCTCAGCCTATCGGTAACTCTGGTCTATATATCAAGTTTCCTAGTATTACAAATATAAGTGTTACAGATTGGGTTATAAACATTCCAAATAAAAAAGCCGCGAACTATCTAGTGAACTACAATGCGTATCAGTCAGCGTTAGCTCAGGCCAAGCTTGCTATCGACCAAAGTGCCGCTCAGCTTGCTATAAAGAAGTCAGCCGCCAGAAGTTCAGATCTTGATTTGGCAAATGCAGATATTCTTTCTGCAGAGGGTCAAGTCCAAAGTGCAGAAGCTCGCTACAACGACACGATCATCACTGCTCCAGCTGATGGTACTATCACTCGTATAGACGTGAAGATTGGCGAGCAAGCGCTTGTCCAAAAAGAAGTTATGGTTCTTCAAGATGTCTCCAATATTTATATCGAAACCAATATAAATGAAGCGAACATCGCGAGTTTATCTTTAGGTATGCCGATAGAAATAACTTACGACTCTTTTGGTACAGATAAAATTTTTAAAGGCAGTATCACCAAGATCGATCCTTCTTCAACTTTAGTTTCAGGAGTTGTGAATTATAAAGTTACAGCTAGTACCGAGCAGATACCAGAACTTCGTCCCGGTATGACAGCTAACATGACGATAAAAGTTAAAGAGAAGGACAACGTCATAGCTATTCCTTCACGTGCCATCATCAAAGATGATAAAGGCGGCCAAACTTTGAGAGTAGTTACAAATAAAAGAACAAAAGCTTGGAAGTCTGTCCCTATAGTTACTGGCATCGAAGGTGACGGAGGTATGGTAGAAGTACTAAGTGGACTTTCAGTGGGAGATGAATTTGTTATTCTAATTAAAAGTTAAAAATGTTAATCGAACTTAAAAATATAATTAAGAATTACGTGAATGGCGACGTAGTGACTCGTGTTCTTCGTGGCATCAACCTTCGTATAGAAGAAGGGGAGTTCGTCGCTATCATGGGTCCATCTGGTTCTGGTAAGTCGACCCTTATGCACACCATAGGCTTTCTTGATCGTCCGACTTCTGGTGCATATCTTTTTGATGGAGAGAATACAGAGAACTTTACAGATGATGAATTAGCCAAAATTCGTAACAACCGTATTGGTTTCGTTTTTCAGTCTTTCAATCTTTTGCCCCGTACTTCTGTTTTAGATAATGTGATGCTTCCACTTCTTTATAGTGGCACAAAAATAAGTTATGAGAATCGTGCAAAGAAAGCTCTTGAAGCAGTCGGCTTAGGTGAGCGTATGGACTATATGAGCAACCAGATCTCTGGAGGTCAGAAGCAGCGTGTGGCTATTGCTCGTGCTCTCGTCTGTGATCCGAAAGTTATTTTTGCGGATGAGCCGACAGGTAACCTCGACTCAAAAAGTGGAGCCACTGTTATGAATATTCTTGAGAAATTAAATAAAGATGGTCGTACTATCATACTCGTCACTCACGATATGCAAGTCGCTCTCCATGCGAATCGTATTGTGACTATCCGTGACGGAGAAATTATTTCCGACGTTCTGGTTCCAGAAAAAGACAGAGTTCATTCAAAAGAAGTTAAAGAGGATGAATAATCTAGTTAAAGAATTAAAGACGACGATAAAAGACTTACTTGCAAGAAAAGGAAGATCTTTTTTGACGATTCTTGGTATCATTATCGGCGTGGCTGGAGTCATCATTATTATTTCTCTCGGCTCTGGAGCTCAGTCTCTCGTCTTAGGACAGATTACAAAACTCGGGAGCAATTTAGTTGGCGTTCTTCCTGGTAAGAGTAATGAGAATGGTCCACCGACTGCCGTCTTTGGTGTTCAGATTAAAACTCTTACATTGAGTGATATAAATGCGATAAAGGATAAAGGGAACGTTCCCAATGCGACCGACGTTGCAGCTTTTGTCAGTGGCAATGTCACGATAATAGCAGGCAAGGAAAGTGTAGATACTTCTTTTACTGCGACCGATGGGAGCTACGTCCGAGTTCAGAATACAGAGATGACTAAAGGAACTTTTTTCTCAGATGAAGAAGGTAATTCTGGCGCGAATGTTATTGTTCTTGGCTATGATGTAGCGCAGAATCTTTTCCCGAACGGGGGAGAGATAGGCTCTGTGGTGAAAATAAAAATACCCAATAATAATCCGGCTGCAGGAGATGTTTCTGGTAGTGTTCCTTTCAGAGTCATTGGAGTTCAGAAGAAGTTGGGAACTGTCGCTTTCCAGAATCAAGATGACCAAGTCTTTATTCCTTTCTCTGTAGGTCAGAGACAAATCTTAGGCATAGACTATGTACAGTTTGCTCGTATTAAAGTAAACGATGGTGCCAATGTAAAATCTACAATGGAGGATGTGAAGAGAGTTCTTCGCGAACAACATAGGATTCATGATGCTGAGAACGACGACTTCTTTGTGCGTGACTTAGCTGATGCTATTAAGCTCCTAACGAGCATCACAGACACACTTCGTGTCTTCTTAGGACTTATGGCAGGAATCTCTCTTGTTGTTGGAGGTATAGGTATTATGAATATTATGCTAGTGACGGTCTCAGAGCGTACGCGTGAGATAGGTCTCCGTAAAGCTATAGGTGCGACACGCAAAAATATTCGTAATCAATTCCTCTTTGAAGCCATCCTCCTTACCTTTACTGGTGGAGTTCTGGGAATTTTATTTGGTATCCTCGTTTCTTATTTGGTGGCTCTTGGAGCGAGATTTGCCGGGTATGATTGGGCATTTATTATTTCTCCTTTTGCTGTGATATTGGCCGTCTCTGTATCTATCTTAACAGGTATTGTTTTTGGACTTTATCCAGCACTTAAAGCAGCGAGGATGGATCCTATCGTCGCTCTTCGATATGAATAATTTTTATGCATAATATTTATTTAAAACAAGCTATACGTGGTATCAAGTCCAATCCTTCTAGGACTCTTTTGACGACGCTCGGTATCATGATAGGTATTGGTACAGTTATTCTCGTCCTTTCTGCTGGGGAAGGATTTAAAAGTTATATTAATTCTCAAGTAGAAGCTTTCGGGACGAATACTGTCATCGTTCAGACTTCTATACCAGCTTCGACCAAGTCACGCTCTGCAGCTGGTGGAACTTCTGGAGAAGCAAAGAACTCAGCTTCCAATGCTGTGCCCATTACGACGCTCAAGATTCGTGACGTAGAAGATATAAGACAAATTCCAAATGTGAAGAATGCTTATGGTGCTTCTGTCGGACAGCAGATAGTTACCTATAAAGGAATTTCTAAGACCTCATTTATTTTTGGAGCATCAGCTGCTCGCTTTGATATTGATAAGGGTGTGATAGCGAAAGGGCGAGGGTATAGTGTCCAGGAAGACAAAGGTCTTGCTCAAGTTGCAGTCCTCGGAAACTCTATTGCCTTGGATTTATTTGGAAGTGAGGATCCACTTGGCAAGCTCATCAGAGTGGGGAATTATAATTTTGAAGTTATCGGAGTTTACGAATCGAAAGGTAGCTTTGGTCCGATGAATGAAGACGAGCAAGTTTTTATACCAGTCACAACACTTCAGAAGAAGATTCAGGGTATTGATTATCTTATATATAGCGTAGTTGAATTACAAGATAATTCTAAAGCCGATGCGACGTCCCTCGATATTGCTGATGTCCTAAGACACAATCATTATATAAATGATCCAAGTAAAGATGACTTCAAAGTTCAAACTCAAAAAGAAAGTCTCAGTACTTTTGATACTATACTTCAGGCCGTGACTTTCCTTCTTATCGCTATCGCATCCATCTCTCTTGTTGTCGGGGGAGTGGGAGTTATGAATATTATGTATGTAGTGGTGACAGAAAGAATAGGAGAGATAGGACTCAAGAAAGCTTTAGGAGCTCGTGGTAAAGATATACTTTATGAATTTTTAATTGAAGCCGTACTTCTGACTATTATCGGTGGGGTCATCGGTATTCTTGGTGGCTCATTTCTGGCATTTCTCATTTCTAAAGTAGCCCAAAGCATGGGGCTTGCGTGGAAGTTTATCGTGCCTATCTCAGGCGTTATCATCTCGGTATCAGTTTCAATGATTATCGGTGTTGTCTTTGGAGTCTTTCCAGCTCGCAACGCCGCCCGCCTCGACCCTATCGTGGCACTAAATCGCGAATAAATCTGAATTTTTCTCCCCCTGCGAAGGGGGAGTATCCGTAGGACGAGGGGGTCTGACCCCTCCGCCTTCGGCACCTCCCATTCGCAAGGGAGGAAAATATGGTACAATAGCCTCATGGAAACATTTTTAAACGTTAAGAAGATAAGTATCTCGGTTTTTATATTAATAGTTATTATTTCATGTTATTTCGTAGTTAAGACAGTAAATGAAGTTAAAGATGGTGGTGTAAATCATAATAATCAGCCCGTGAATATTATTACAGTTACGGGTACAGGGGAGAAGTTGGCAGTTTCAGACATTGCTTCTCTTTCTGTAAATTTAAATAAAGATGGCAAGAGTGCTAAAGAAGCCCAAGATTTGCTCAATACAGATATTACAAAAGTATTAAATTATTTGAAAGAACAAAAAATTGTCGATAAAGATATCAAGTCAGAATACGGTGGTCTCAATCCAAAGTATTCTTATGATAATACAGTTTGTTATAATTATCCTTGTCCTACAAAAGATCCAAAGATAACAGGATATACAGCAACACAGTCTATCACTATCAAGGTTCGTGTAGTAGATAGTGCCAACGATATCCGTACAGGCTTAGCAACTCTTGGAGTTACAGATATCAGTGGTCCAACATTCTCTATTGATAATGAAGACAAGATCAAGGATAATGCTCGTTCTCTAGCTATCAAAGATGCGAGAGCAAAAGCCCAAGTATTAGCCGATGAACTTGGAGTCAGACTTGGTAAGATTGTTAACTTTGGAGAAAATACTGGCGGCGGATATCCTGTATATGCAAAAGCTATGATGGCAGACAGTGTGTCAGTATCAGCTCCAGCTCCAACACTTCCAAAAGGCGAGAATAAGATAACTTCAAATGTAACGGTTACTTACGAAATAAGATAGTAGGAAGTAGTATGTAGAATGTAGGAAAAATGAGCCCCGAAGCTTCGCTTCGGGGCTCATTTGCTTATTCTGGCTTCTAGTGGTATTATATATCTATTACACCCCCGGGGTGTTTTTTAATAAAACTAATTAAATCATTTATGCAAAAAATCACTGAATTTTTCAAAGAAGTAATGGTAGAAGCCAAACACATAACTTGGCCTACTCGTAAGCAGACTATTTACTTTACTGTTGCTGTTTTAGCTATTTCTATTCTAGTTGCTTATTACTTAGGATTATTAGATTTTCTGTTCAGTAAAGGTTTGGAAAGAGCATTACTTAATAGATAATTAACAAAAATAGCGTCGCTTCTTAAAGGAGTCAGCGACGTGATTTTAAACAAAAATCATATATGGCAAAACAAGAATTAAAAGGGGAGAGGAATTGGTACGCGATACACACATACGCAGGTTATGAAAATGCAGTTATGAGAAATCTTCGTCAGCGTATCGACTCACTAGGAGTGAACGACAAGATTTTCAACGTCGTTGTTCCTACAGAAAAGAAGATTAAGATAAAAGGAGGCAAGAGAGTAGAGAGTGAAGAGAAGGTTTATCCAGGTTACGTACTCGTAGATATGATAGTAGATGACAACTCTTGGTACGTAGTTAGAAACACTCCTCGCGTTACAGGATTCGTCGGAGCCGGAGTCAACCCAGTTCCACTCGACAAGAAAGAAGTAGATGACCTCTTTGGTAAGATGGAGAAAGGCAACAAGACGAACAAGCACCAGATGGACGTAGAATTGGGTGAGATAGTTCGTATAGCTGATGGTCCATTTAAAGATTTGGAAGGCAAGGTTAGTGATGTAGACAATGAGAGAGGTAAGGTGAAGGTTCTAGTTTCAATGTTCGGTCGTGAGACACCAGTCGAATTAGACTTCTTGCAGATTAAGAAATTATAAGTATAATCAGTTTATCGTGTTCGGCTTAGGCCGTGCTTCTCACGACTAACAAAATATAAATTTATGGCAGCTAAAAAAATTACAAAAAAAGTTAAATTACAAATACCAGCCGCAAAGGCAACCCCAGCTCCTCCACTAGGTCCAGCACTTGGTCAGGCAGGGGTGAACATCGCAGAATTCTGTCAGAAGTTCAATGCTATGACAGCCAAGGACGCAGGGGAGATAGTAGGTGTAGTCATCACAGTTTATGAAGATCGTACTTACGATATAAAGGTGAAGACTCCTCCAGTATCAGGTCTTATATTCAAAGCAGCAGGAGTAGAAGGTGGTTCAGGCAAGCCAAACGTAAGTAAGGTAGGCAGTATCACAAAAGCTCAAGTCCGTGCTATAGCCGAGAAGAAGATGCCCGACCTCAATGCCAAGAATATCGAAGGAGCCATGAAAATAGTAGAAGGAAGTGCTCGTTCAGCAGGTATCAGTATTGTAGGATAATACAAATAGAAAATTAAATGCCCCGCGGTTTACCGCGGGGCATTTATGTTTGTCGTATTAAAAAGAGACACAATATAATGAATTTTACGAGTAGGTGTGGGCGCGCCGGAGCAAGTTAATACTTGCGGAGAGGGATAAGCGAGTAAAATTTATTATATTGTGCCTCTTTTCTTTCAATCTATTTTGAAACTCTTTCCACATACTCACCCGACTCAGTATTAACCACTATCTTGTCGCCCTCTTCTACGAAGAAGGGAACTTGTATCTTTACTCCATTTTCAAGTATTGCTACCTTGCCTCCACCATTGGCAGTATTTCCACGGATTGAAGGAGGAGCTTCTTTGATAGTGAATTCCATTTTTACAGGGAGAATAACCTTGATTATTTTCTCTTCATCATCGTCATCCCAGATCATAGCAGTGACTTTGCAGTCAGCTTTCAAATAAGTAACTCTTTCTCCAATAACTTTCTCTTCTATTTTGAAGCGGTTACTAGTATCATCGAGGTCGCAGAACCAGTATTCACCTTTATTTGCATAAAGGAATTTGATGTCTCTTTTGATAATATCTGCTTCTTCAGCCTTATCAGCAGCATGGAAAGTCGCATTCCAAGTACGGCCAGAGAGCAAGCTTTTAAGCTTTACCTGATTCTGAGGCTTTCTCATCTGAGTACGAGCGACGTGGTTATCTAGTACATCACAAGGCTCATTTTCATATATAATTATTTTCCCCGCACGAATTTCGCTGTATTCCAACATATAATTTGTAGTTTAATTGATAACAAAGTGAGTATAACAGAATTGGGTCAAAAACGGAAGGAGAATGTTCTGCCGTATTTAAAATAGTCCTTGAGAAGGAACTTGCGCAGGCTGTCGAGCCGAGCAGAGGAATTTTTCACCAGAAAAATATCTGGACCCTTCGAGAAGAGCTATTTAGAGAGGAGCATATTAACTACTCCCCAGCAGATGCAACTTGTATTTCTCCAAAACGATTTCTAACTTCTTTTAGTATTTCTTCTGAGAGCTTTTTATTGTCGCGTAGGTAAGTGCGAGCAGCGTCGTATCCACGTCCGAGCTTTATCTCTTCGACTGGACCCTTTTCTTTTTGCTTAGCAGTTCCATTATAAGAGAAGATAGCTCCACTTGTTTTACTGATGATACCGAGCTTCTCTCCGAGAGCCATTATTTCTCCTTCACGAGAAATTCCTTCACCATAGAGTATGTCGAATTCTGTTTGTTTGAAAGGAGCTGCCACTTTATTCTTCACGACTTTTACACGAGTGCGACTTCCGACGACTTCTTCACCTTTTTTAATTTGTGCGATTCTTCTGATATCAAGTCTGATAGTTGTATAAAACTTCAAAGCTTTTCCTCCTGGAGTTGTCTCAGGATTGCCGAACATAACTCCGATCTGCATTCTTATCTGGTTTATAAATATTACTACAGTCTTTGAGTGTGCGACGATAGCTGTGAGCTTGCGCAAAGCTTGGGACATGAGGCGAGCTTGCTTGCCGACGTGTGACTGGCCCATATCTCCCTCGATTTCATCTTTAGGAGTGAGAGCAGCGACAGAGTCGATGACGACCACGTCTATCTTGCCAGAGCGTATTAGACTCTCTGTTATTTCAAGTGCTTGTTCACCATTGTCCGGTTGAGAGATGAGAAGTTCTTTTATATTTACTCCGAGCTTACCAGCGTAGTCAGGGTCCATAGCATGCTCAGCATCGATATAAGCGCAGACACCACCTTTCTTTTGAGCCTCTGCTACTATGTGAAGGGCAAGGGTTGTCTTTCCTGAAGACTCTGGTCCAAATATTTCTATCATTCTTCCACGAGGAACACCACCGACTCCGAGAGCCATATCAAGACCGATAGATCCAGTAGGGATGACGTCGATATCTACCTTTGGAGCATCACCGAGCTTCATGATCGCACCTTCACCGAATTTGGTCTGGATAGATCTGATTGTATCTTCTATTGCTCCACCCATTTCTTTTGGAGCCTTTTTTACTTTTTTACCCATTGCCATATATTTCTTATTTTGGAATCAAAATAGTTTTTTAGCCGTATTTGGAATAGTTCCTGAGAAGGAACTTGCGCAGGCCGACTGGGCCGAGCAGAGAAATTTCTTAGCAAAGAAATATTCGTGTCCTTCGAGGGAAGCTATTCTAAAGAAGGCTTGTATTATTTTGATATCAAATATTTAATTATTAATAATACTACTATTAAACGCGACAGAAGGGGAACTCTCTTTATAAACTATCTGGAATTTTTTCTCTTTATCATTTCCGAATTTGTCTTGAGCATTGATTGTGATGACGGATACTCCAGGTATAAGAGCGATAGATTCTTTGAAGCTTCCATCTTTGTCGATGTATATTTCTCTGCCATTTAGTGTTATGTAGTTTGCATTCTCGGCTTTACCTGAGACTGTCGCAAGGGGAGTATCTAGAGTGTGTTCTATCTTGGCATTTATTTGGACTCCTTTGAGAACAAAAGACATCTTCATATAACCAAAAATTCCAATGACAACAAACAAAAGAGTACAAGACGTTACGCCTAGCCACCACTTTATGTTTTTGTTTTTTGTTATTTGCATTTTGCTTTCTACTTTCTACTTTCTACTTTCTACTCTAATATTATATCACTAATTCCCCACGACAATATCATCTGTATGGTCCATCCCTTTTTCCAAGACTTCTCGAGGCTTGGCCCCATTTCCAGGACTTACTACTCCACGGTCCTCCAGCATATCTATAAGCTTTGCTGCACGAGCGTATCCGACGCCTAGCTTTCTTTGTAGGTATGAAGTTGAAGCCTTCTGGTCTCTTATGACGATCTCTCTAGCTTCTTCAAATAGGTCATCATCTCCGTCACTTCCACCCTCTAGACTATCACTGAAGAGTCCTCCGCCATTTTTTTCTATACTTCCTGTTAGTACTATCTGCTCTGGTATCTCATCCATATAGGCTTCACGTAGATAAGCGACGACTCTCTTCACTTCTTCTTCGGATATAAAGGCACTCTGTAGGCGTTCTGGTTGTGGTGATTCTGCACTAGTGTAGAGCATATCTCCAGCTCCTAGAAGCTTCTCAGCACCTCCTTGGTCAAGGATAGTACGTGAGTCCACTTGGGAAGAGACCTGTAGAGCTACGCGAGTAGGGACGTTAGCTTTGATGAGACCAGTAATGACGTTGACCGAGGGTCTCTGAGTGGAAAGTATAAGGTGGATACCGACAGCACGGGACATCTGGGCGAGACGGACGATAGCACTTTCGAGTTCTCTTGGATAAGCTTGCATTATGTCAGCGAGCTCATCGATAATGATAACGATGTAAGGCATCTTCTCTGCTTCACCATCTTTACTCTTGGCAAGAACTTTAGAGTGGTATGATTCTATGTTTTGGACGGACTCAGCTTGGAGGATGTCGTATCGGCGGTCCATTTCTTTTGCTGCCCACTTAAGTGCGAGAATAGTTTTCTTTGGATCAGTGATGACGTCTGTGAGTAAGTGAGGAATTTTGTTATACAAAGTGAGCTCGACTCTCTTTGGGTCTACCATGATGAGCTTCATATCATCTGGTCCATTTCTATATAGTAGAGAGGTGATGATTGAGTGGATAGTCACAGACTTACCAGAGCCAGTTGTTCCGGCGATAAGAGCGTGCGGCATCTTTGCGAGATTGCCGAAGACAGCTTTACCAGAGAGTCCACGTCCGAGAGCGACAGTTAGTGGCTTCGGAGAGTTTTGGAATTTATCATCAGCGAGGAGTGTTGCGAGTCCGACGGTTGACTTCACTTTATTTGGTATTTCGATTCCGACGAGAGACTTACCAGGGATAGGGGCTTCGATACGGATAGGGTGAGCAGCAAGAGCGAGTGAGAGGTCGTTCTGAAGTCCTACTATACGTGAGAGCTTTACTCCTTGTGCTGGCTTGAGAGCATAACGAGTGACCGTTGGTCCTACTGTCACTTCATCCATCTCTACAGGTATGCCGAAGTTAAGGAGAGTGCGCTGGATGATGTTTGTGTTACCTTTCATGTCTCCGATATTTGGCTTTCCTTTATCTTTCTCTAGGAGATCAAGTGGGGGAGGAACGTAGTTCGTATGGAATTTCTTTTTAGGAGAAAGTTTTTCTTCCTTCTCAGCTTTAAGCGCTACTTCTTCATACTCAAGCTCTGATTTAGCGAAATCATGCGGCGCAGCGTCGATTGAAGCGCCGCTCATTTCTACTTTTTCATTTTCCATCTCTTCCTCTGTTTCTGACTTCTCAAATGGAGATTTTATATCTCGACTCATGAGCTCTTTTATTCTTCTCCAGATAGATAGTAAGTTGGGTCTCTCATTGAAGAGTACGAGTAGGGAAGCGATGAGGACAGTACCGAGTAGGAGTATCCCCGCATAGACTCCGAAAAGTTTTACAAATGGCCAAGACACCATACTTCCGAGCATACCTCCGTAAGTGTATATAGTAGATGTACCATTACCATTTGAAGCGAGGTCCATGATACCGAGAGTTGAGAGTAGAAGTGCGAGCGACATGATAGCGTGAATACGAGCGATCCAGAACTTTCCTTCACGCATAAAAGATACACCTACAATACCCAAAATAATAGGTAGTAAGTAGTACCCAAAACCGAAAAATGAACTCAATACTTTATAAATAAAATCTCCCGCAACTCCTGCTAATTTGAAAATTGATAATAAGATCAAAAGTCCCAAAACGAGGATTCCTATACCCCAAAGACTTTCAGTAGTCTCTTCTTTGAGCTCTACTTTTTTCTTCCTACTTTTGTTGTATTTTCCTCTCTTTTTTGGTCCTTCTTCCTCTTCAAGTTCTATGTCTTTTTTTGCCATATTATGCGTACATTATATCACAATTTCTAACCGCAAAAAAGTTAGTTTCGGGCGGTTCTTTGGATAGCTTCCCTCGAAGGACACGTATATTTTTCTGGTGAAAAATTCCTCTGCTCGGCCCAGTCGGCCTGCGCAAGTTCCTTCTCAGGAACTATCCAAAGAACCGTCCTTTGAACACCAGTGATTAGCCCGTATAGATTTTTTATAATAGTTCTTAAGAAATGACTTGGGAGGCTGTCGAGCCGAGCACGAGGAATTTTCTAGCAAGAAAATATCTGATTCACCAGAATCACCTAAGGGCAGAAATATTAGGAGAAGCTATTAAAAAAATCTATAAAGGAAAGGTTAAATAAAGAGGGAACAATATCACTTGCATCAATTATATTTCGGTATATAATGGACACATTAAAGACATAAATTTTCTCTTTACGGAGCGAAAAAAGACATATGAATAATCAAAAAGACAACCAAAAGACAGGTTTGAATTCATACGGACAGTCAAATGTCCTAGACGTAAAAGCGTTGAGTAGTAAGCATGTTTACGAGTTCGCAAACAAAAAGACAGAGAAGCTAGTCACCGCATTGTATATGGTTACTGACTGTATGGATACTGACGATGCTCTGAAGGGCAAGCTCCGCCAGCTAGGCGTAGAATTACTATCGGACATGTACAAGCTTTCGAACCTTTCTCCGATGGATAAGCATATGCATATCTCAGGTTCATTGGCCCATGTCGACGAGATACTTTCTTTCGTAGAGATAGCGTACACGATAGGCTTTATCTCTGAGATGAATACGATGATACTCAAGAAAGAATTTATGATCCTAGTAGGGGAGCTTGAGAGTCACCAGAAGAAGGACAAGCACTTCACCTTTACCCTCGACGAGCAGATGTTTAGTCTCCCTGTTTTAGAAGAAAATAATTTATCATCTGGCATGGGCATGAATAGTAAAAATATGATAAAGGACAAAAGGACAAGCTTTGGGAATATGTCCTTTACAAACACAAAACCAAGTCTGTCTGTTTACCAAAATTCAAACACAAAAAGTCACACAAATTCTGTCTCTGATAAAAAAGAAAGAATTGATAAGATACTTTCTTTAGTAAAGGACAAAGAAGTTTCCATAAAGGACATCTCAATAGCTTTCACGGACTGCTCTGAGAAGACCATCCAACGTGAACTGAACTCCCTTGTTTCTCTCGGACAAATCAAAAAGACTGGCTCCAAACGTTGGTCCCGCTACCAAGCAATAGCTACAAAATAGATCCAAATTGAAGACCGAAATCCCCTGCCGAAAGCTTCGCTTTCGGCAGGGGATTTCCCCTCCATTTCCCTCCTTATTTAGGGTCGTAGCAGAGATAGTTTTTTCAAAAGGCTAGGTGTGGGCGCGCCGCAGCGAGGAACGAGCGGAGAGGGATAAGGCCTTTTTAAAAGACTATTCTGCGGAGACCCTTACCTCTGCACTTTATCCCACTTATCCACACCCCCTATTGCATATTATTGCCCCCCATTATATAATCGTATTGTATATCAGTGTATTGGCATTTTTATGCATTATATGCTAGTATATAGTATCTCTGTATATGAGGCCCAAAGCCTTATAAAGGAGGTAAGATCATTGAAAATTTAATACTATAAGTAGTTAATACCAAACAGCTTATAGCTGTAGTTCGTTTAGAGTATTTTGTGTCTGGATTTTTTCCTTTCTACTTACTACTTTCTACTTACTACTTTGTTATGTTTTCACTGGTCAATCCACTCCATTTAAGTCAGATTTCTTTCCGTTTTCTTTGCTCACTTTTTCTTTGATAGAGGAGAAGAATGTAGCATAGAAGAATAGTTTTTCTAACGCTTACTTTTTTCTTTGATAGAGAAGTGAAAGTAGCACAGAGCACTCGTAAGAAATTTTATTTGAAATGAAGTGTGTATCGGCCCTGTCGACAAGGCAGATATGCTTGTCTATATTTGTA
>CAITEG010000005.1 GCA_903891365.1 uncultured bacterium | reverse complement strand
TTATGGATGATCTTTCTACTTGGTATGTTCGTCGCTCACGTGAAAGACTAAAGGATGGAGATGTGGAAGCAAGGGCAACCTTATACTATGTACTTAAAACTTTAGTTAAACTTATGGCCCCATTCGCACCTTTTGCCGCAGAAGATATCTGGCAGAAGTTAAAAAATGAATCAGACTTGGAAAGTGTGCACCTTATATCTTGGCCTGTTGCTGGAGAGGTGAACGAAAAGATATTAAAAGAAATGGAAGAAGTTCGTGAAGTTGTAACTCTTGGTTTACAAAAAAGACAAAAAGAAGGTTTTCCTGTTCGCCAGCCATTGCAGAGTTTAAATCTCACAGGGTATGAATTAAAAGAAGAATTTTTTGAGATAGTAAAAGATGAATTAAATGTTAAGGAAATAAAAATAATAAACGGGGAAGAAAAGAAAGTAGAACTTGATACTCATATAACCGCAGAACTCAAACAAGAGGGGAACTACCGTGAACTCGTTCGTGCTATTCAGGATATGAGAAAGAAAAATGGTCTTAGCCCAAGTGATATGGTAGAGCTTGAGATTGCTACTTCTAAAGAAGGTCAAGATTTAGTGGAGAAGTTTAAAACTGACTTACTAAAAGCTGTGGGCTCAAAAGACATACAAATCAAAGAAAATAGTGGAATTGAAGTTAAAATAGACGGTTTAATTTTCACTCTAAACATATTGAAATAATTTTTAATAAAATAAATAAACCTTGCATTTGCAGGGTTTATTTATTGTTTAAGAATATGGTAAAATAAAGGTATGAAGATTAAAAAATTAGGTCATTGTTGTTTCGTGGCTGAACCGAAAGAGGGGGTAAGGATTATGACTGATCCTGGTGCTTTTTCTACGCTTCAAATGGTTGAAATAAATATTGATGTAGTCTTGATTACCCATGAACATGGAGATCATCTTCATATAGAATCATTAAAAAAAGTTTTGGAGAATAATCCGAAAGCCCTTGTTATAACAAATACTGCTGTTGGTGAAATTCTTGGTGGTGAGAATATTCCTTATGTAAAAGTGGAAGAAGGAGAAAAATATGAAATTAAAGGGGTTGTTATTTCTGGTTTTGGTAATGTTCACGCAGAAATATATGAAGATTTCGGGAAAGTACAAAATACTGGGTACATGATAGATGATTTGTGTTATGGAGGTGATGCATTTAATTATCCAGATTCAGACGTCGATATATTAGCTCTTCCTGTTGCGGGTCCTTGGATGAAGATGAAGGATGCGATAGAGTTTGCTAAAAATATTCGTCCTAGAATTTGTTTTCCTGTTCATGATGCGATAATGCAAGACTTTGCAGGGTTTGTCTGGAAAATTCCAGAAACAATTCTAAAAGAAGATAATATTTTATTTAAAAGATTAGAAATAGGGAAGGAAGAAGAAGTATAATATGCATCACATTTATCACACACAAGGATTTGTCTTAGGCTCACGGAATAAAGGGGAAGCGAATAAGATGCTCACTATATATACTCGTGAGATGGGTCTTGTGCGTGCTATGGTGCAAGGTGTCAGACTCCATAAGTCAAAGCTTCGTTTTAGCTTGCAAGATTTTTCTTATGCGAGCGTTGACTTCGTCCGAGGTAAAGATATCTGGCGTGTAACTTCTGCCAAGAATATTTCTACTTTCCCTTTTGCAAGGTCATCCAAGAAGTCTCTTCTTGTCATCGCTCGTGTTAGCTCTCTCCTTGAGAGACTTTGTGATGGAGAAGAATCCAATGAAAAGATTTTTGATGATTTTATTCAAGTCTTGTACTTGATAGATGAGGTAGATGTAGAGGATTCTTCGAGAGAAGCCCTAGAGCTTCATCTTGTCCTTAGGATAATGCACTCGCTTGGCTATATAGGAGAGTCGGATGCCTTGCTCGAATACTTGGGAGGGGAGATAAACTTGCATAATACCGATGTTTTATTAAAAGAGAAAAGGTCTATACTCTCACATATAAACAAAGCTTTAAATGAGAGTCAACTTTAATTTTTTGTGTTACAATATATATTATGTCAGAAAATGAACATGAGAATAAAATAGAAGATATCAAGCGTCGTCTTTATGAGCCTCTCGATACTGTCACTCATCGTACTCACGAGGGAGTTCTCCATACAGTCAATCATAAAGTAGAGTCAGAGTGGAAGAATGAAGAGATTGATAATTCTTTAAATATGATAAAGAAACCTAAAACATCTATATATAAAAAGTTTTTTATAGCATCTATTATTTTTTTCTTTATAGCCGTAGGGTATGCTATTTATATGTTTTACAATGGCAATTCTTCCGTTTCGAGCGACAATATCGACATTACAGTTATAGGGAATGCTTTCACAAAAGGTGGGGAAGAATTGCCTCTTCAGATAGAGATTAAGAATAACAATAAAGCCAACCTTGAGCTTGCAAATCTTATCGTCTCTTATCCAAGTGGTGCAAGTGATAATGAAGCTGATGTTATCCGTTTGCCTCGTATAAATATCGGTACTATTAAGCCAGGGGAGACAATTACAAAGAATATCAAAGTAACTTTATTTGGAGACGAGAAATCTGATCGCAATGTTAAGATTTCTTTTGAGTATCATCCAGAAGGTTCCAATGCTATTTTCACAAAAGAGAAGGATTATAGTGTGAACATCAGCTCAGCTCCATTGTCTCTCACTATCGATGCCCCAGATACAGCTACTTCTGATCAGCCAGTATCTTTCACTGTGAAAGCGACACTCAATACAGCACTCCCAAGTGGTGATACTATGATGCAAGTAACATATCCAAATAATTTTATTTATGAAAGTGCTCTACCTGCGCCTACTTTTGGTAATTCTATGTGGAGTCTTAGTTCTCTAAGTCTTACGAATCCAGTCTCTGTCGTTGTGAAAGGAAGAATTATAGGTGAAGATAAAGATCAACAAATTTTCCATGTCTATGCAGGTACAGCAAAGCAGAATGATAAGTCGACTATTGATGTCGTTTATAATTCTTTGCTTCATACTGTGACTGTCACAAAGCCATTTATCGAAGCCAATATTTTAGTAGATGAAACTTCATCACTAGGAGACACTATCAATGTAAGAATAACTTGGGCAAATAATCTGCCGAATAGAATTACGGATGGACAAATCATAGCGAACTTAGGAGGTAATGTTTTCGACCGTACTTCTGTCAGTCCTTCTGGAGGATTCTTTGACTCTCTAAATAATCGTATTATATGGGACAAGAATGGGGATGGAGACTTGGCCAACATTGAGCCAGGAGCTAGTGGAGAAGTAAGCTTCACAATCAGATCTTTAGACCAGAAGAATGTTCCAACAAATATCGTAGATCCACAATTATCTATTGATGTCAGCATCAGAGGTAATGAGCCTTCGCTTGGTTCTACTTTCACAGAAGTAAATAATTTTTCTAAAAAAGTTGTAAAGATTCTTTCGGATTTACAGATTGCATCTTCTGCTATTTATAAGGATGGACCTTTACCTCCTAAGGCTGAGAAGCAGACGAAGTATCAAGTCACTTGGAGTTTAGTGAATTCAACTAATGCTATCTCTGGAGCTGTCGCTCGTGCAGCTCTACCTGTATATGTGACTTGGGTTGGGAATGATTCTCAAAGAGAGAACGTGACTTATAATGAATCAACTCGTGAAGTTATCTGGAATATAGGCTCAGTCAAAGCTAATACTGGTGGGGTTAATACTCGTGAAGCAACCTTTACTCTTTCTCTCTTGCCTTCTATTTCTCAAGTTGGAAGTACGCCTCAGCTTATGAAAGAAGTATCTATAACAGGTACAGATGTATTTACTAATGCAACGGTTAAGAATAGATACATGTCTATCAATACACTACTCTCTGGAGATCCACGCTTTCAAAATGGTGATGAACGTGTTATACAATAAGTATGGAAAAAGAAGAAAACAAACTAATGGAGAATATCGTATCGCTTTGTAAAAGAAGGGGGTTTATCTATCCTGGCTCGGAAGTCTATGGAGGACTTGCTGGTACCTTTGACTACGGACCACTTGGAGTAGCTCTCAAGAACAATATTAAGAATCTTTGGTGGAAGAAGTTTGTCGATGGACGCGATGATATGTATGGAGTAGATGCGGCTATCCTTATGAATTCATCTGTTTGGAAAGCATCGGGCCACGTAGATACTTTTACTGAAGCTCTTGTAGAGTGCAGTAAGTGTCACAAAAGATTTAGAGAAGATCATTTGAAAGAGAAGGGTAAGTGTGATGACTGTGGAGGAGCTACTGGTGATGCTAAAAAGTTCAATGGTATGTTCAAAACACAGATAGGTGCGATGGATGATTCTTCTGCGACTATATACCTCCGCCCAGAGACAGCACAAGGGATGTTTGTGAACTTCAAGAATATTGTAGACTCTTTCCACCCAAAACTTCCGTTCGGTATGGCTCAGATAGGGAAGGCTTTCAGGAATGAGATAACTCCTCGTGACTTTATTTTCCGTGTCCGTGAATTTGAACAAATGGAGATAGAGTATTTCATAAAATCTGAAGGATGGGAAAAGTATTTTGAATATTTCAGAGATGAGATGCTAGAGTGGATGGAGAGTATGGGTATCGATATGAATAAAGTTCACGAACTTGAAGTTCTATCTGAAGACTTGGCTCACTACTCAAAGCGCACCATAGATTTCGAATTTGATTTTCCTTTTGGAAGAAAAGAACTTTATGGGCTCGCTTATAGAACTGACTATGATCTGAATAGTCACAAGCTTGACTATCAAGATGAAGAGACGAGCTCAAGAATAGTCCCGCATGTTATCGAACCTTCTTTTGGTGTAGACCGAACTGTCCTTGCTATTCTTCTAAGTAGCTACAAAGAAGATACAAGTGGAGATGAAGTCAGGCCTTACTTGGATTTCAAAACATCTGTGGCTCCAGTTATCTGTGCAGTCTCGCCACTACTTAAGAATAAGCCAGAACTTCGTGACTATGCTCGTGTCGTATACCGTAACTTGAAGGATGAATTTGGAAGAGTCATGTGGGATGATAATGGAAACATTGGTAAGCGTTATAGAAGACAGGATGAGATCGGTACTCCTTGGTGTATCGTTATCGACTTTGATACTTTGACCGACGACTCTGTGACAATCCGCAATCGTGATACAGGCAAGCAAGAGAGAATCAAAAAAGAAGATATCATCTCTTATATAAAAGAGAAAATGGATTAAAATCACCCCACAGTAAGGCCTGTGGGGTGATTTTTTAATACCTTAAAAATGTGCTAAAATGCCCTTATGCAAAAAGCTAAAAAGAAAATATATAAGAATGGACTTAGAGTGGTGACAGTGCCGATGAAGGATAACCCGACAGTGACAGTGCTCGTCCTCGTAGGGACGGGGAGTGACTATGAACCCAAAGAAATCAATGGCATTTCGCACTTCTTAGAACACATGTGCTTTAAGGGGACAGTGAAGCGCCCCTCGGTCAAGATTATTGCTCACGAATTAGATTCTCTCGGATGTCAGTACAATGCTTTTACTGGGACTGAATACACTGGCTACTATGCTAAGGGTGACCCAAAGAATTTCAAACAAATGTTTGATATTGTTTCTGACATATACTTAAACTCAACTTTCCCGGAGACTGAAATGCAGAAAGAAAAAGGCGTCATCATCGAAGAGATCAATATGTATGAAGACATGCCACAATCTCACGTTCAAGATTTATTTACCGAAGTTCTTTATGGCGACCAATCAGCAGGGCGTAGTACACTAGGGACAAAAGAGAATATTAATAAAATGATTCGTGATAATTTTATAGAGTACAAGAAGACTCACTATGTAGCAGAGAATACTGTGGTGATCGTTGCTGGAAATATAACGAGTGAAGAAGTTTACAAAGAAGTTTCTAAATATTTTAAAGATGTGCCTATTACTAAGAGTGGTAAAAAGCCAAAGACAAAAGATGCTCAGGATAAACCTGAAGTTCTTATTCAATTCAAAGAGACAGATCAAACGCACTTTGTACTAGGAGTTAGAACTTATGATGTTTTTAGTAAGAATAATACAGCAATCTCTATGCTCTCGTGTGTCCTTGGAGCTGGTATGAGTTCGAGACTTTTCACTAAGCTTCGTGAAGAGATGGGAGTAGCTTATTATGTCAGGGCTTATAATAGCCCGTCCTCTGACCATGGGAATTTTCAAATATCAGCTGGAGTCAGTAATGATAGAACAAAAGAAGTGATAAAAGAGATTTTGAAAGAATGTAGTTTGCTGATAAAAGAAAAAGTTACTGATAAAGAATTAGAGAAAGTGAAGTCCTTAGTAATAGGGAATACAAAGATGTCGCTTGAAGCCACGGATGATATAGCGAACTTCTATGGGGGGCAAGAACTTCTTAAAAAAGAGATAAAAACACTAGAGGAAAAAATAAAAGAAATTAAAAAAGTTACAGCAGCTGATATTCAAAAAATGGCAAAAACTATTTTCAAAACTAAGAATTTGAATCTGGCTATTATCGGTCCATATAAAGAAAAAACTGAATTTGTCAATATTTTAAAATTCTAGTAAATATCTCTCGTTTTTGGTATTATGTGATATATGAGTGAAAATCAAACAAACAATATAAAAGTCAGTATTTCAACTGGGACCCTTATGAGAATTCTAATCATAGGAGGCCTTGTTTTTATGGCTATTAAATTGATAAATATTATTCTTATTGTTCTTACCTCAATCGTTATAGCTTCTTTTATAGAGTCGGCAGTAAAGAGGATGAAGAGATATATAAAGAATCGTGTTTTTGCTGTATTTATCATATACGTTGTCACTTTTGCTGTTTTGATAGGATTGGCTTCTGTATTTATCCCTGTATTTCTAGATGAAATGTCTGCTTTGGTTTCATCTCTCAGTCAGTATATCCCCGATGGTAGTATCTTGAACACTTTCCAACCCGCAACAATTTCTGGAGCTAAGGGTGTCGTCAACACTATATCTTCTCATGGAACAATTGGGGATCTTATCACTAGTACACAAAGTCTAGCTAGTAGTCTCTCTGGTGGTTTGTTTGATGTCTTCAGTCAGGTTTTCGGAAGCTTACTCAACCTCATACTGATTGTCATTATTTCATTCTATTTATCTATAAAAGAAAAAGGTATTGAAAACTTTCTCAGAGTTATTATTCCAGATGAAAGTGAAGAATACATTATAGACTTGTGGCAGAGAACAGAGCATAAGATCGGTCTCTGGATGCAAGGGCAGATGATGATAGGACTTATCATCGGAGTTCTTACTTACTTAGGTCTCACTATACTAGGTGTGAAGTATTCGTTTGTGTTGGCTATTATTACCGGTTTCTGTGAAGTCATTCCTTTTGGTATCTATTTAGCTGTTGTTCCAGCTGTTATGTTCTCTTTCTTAGATGGAGGAATAACCCTGACCCTTCTTACTGTCGCTCTTTACTTTATTCTTCACCAGTTTGAAGCTTACCTCATCTATCCTCTTATTATAAAAAAGGTTATAGGAATTTCTCCCCTTGTCATTATCTTATCTATCCTTATCGGCTTTGAGCTTGCTGGATTCTGGGGAGTGATACTTGCTGTTCCTTTTGCTGTTTGTTTGTTTGAATTTTTGGATGATTTAGAAAAGAAAAAGATATTAGCTAAAGATAATTAATATGTCTAAATCTTTTTATCTCACGACTACACTACCTTACGTAAATGCACCACTTCATATGGGGCACGCTTTGGAGCTGGTCCGTGCAGATACCATAGCCCGCTACAAGAAACTCTCTGGTTTTGATGTTTATTTTAATACTGGCACCGATGAGCATGGTATGAAGATTTATGATAAAGCGGTGGAAGAAGGTATGAATGTACAAGATTTTGTAGATAAAGGATTTGTTACTTTCAAAGAACAGCTCAAAATGTTTGGAGTACTGACTGATATACACTACATACGTACGACAGATAAGAATCATGAAAGTGCAGCTCAAGAGTTCTGGAAGAGAGTAGAGAAGAATGGGTATATTTATAAGAAAACTTACGAAGCCAAGTATTGCGTCGGTTGTGAAAGTGAAAAGACAGACTCAGAACTTGTAAACGGTGAATGTCCACTCCACCCAGGTCAAGAACTCAAACTCATAAACGAAGAGAATTATTTCTTTAAATATTCTTCTTTTGGAGATAAGCTTTTGAAATATTATGAAGAGAATCCAAACTTTGTGGTGCCAGACTTTCGCCTGAATGAGATAAAGAATTTTGTAAACGGAGGACTTCAAGATTTTTCTATTTCTCGTCTGAAAGAGAAGATGCCTTGGGGTATAGAGGTACCTGGGGATGAGACTCAAGTCATGTACGTATGGTTCGATGCACTTGTGAACTACATATCAACACTTGGATGGCCGGAAAATAAAGAGAATTTTGAAAAGTATTGGGTGAATGGAAATCCAACTCAGTATTGCGGTAAAGACAATACACGTTTCCAAGCGGCAATGTGGCAAGCGATGCTTATGGCTGCAGACCTACCGAATTCGCACCAGATAGTGGTGAATGGTTTTATCACAGGGGATGGAGGAGTTCGTATGTCTAAGACTCTCGGTAATACTGTAGATCCACGTGATATTGTAAACGAATATGGGACGGATGCTCTTCGCTACTTCCTTCTTCGTGAAGTTGGAAGCTTTGAGGATAGTCCTTTTACTTTAGAACGTTTTAAAGATGCTTATAACTCAGGCCTTGCAAATGGATTGGGAAATTTAACTTCTCGT
>CAITEG010000004.1 GCA_903891365.1 uncultured bacterium | reverse complement strand
CACTTACTGTTTTAGTACCCAGGGTACTGTTGGTTATCGTTTTTGCTTCAGAAACTGTTATTGTGTCACTTACTGTTTTAGTACCCAGGGTACTGTTGGTTATCGTTTTTGCTTCAGAAACAGTAATTGTATCGGAAACTGAAATATTATATATTGCTTGAGCAGGCTGAAGTGAAAATGATGCACCGCCATACCACCAGTCAGCAGGAGATTCGTTCCAAACGAGAGCATAAGTCCCAGCTGTTCCGAGAGAACCATTTGAGTCACCCAAAAACCACGCCCCGCTTGAATTATTAAGACGAATAGAGTTTATGTTTGTACTAGCTGTTGTGTAAGCCCCATTCCCCCCTTGTGTAGAAACTCCCCATTCTCCAGTTTGTGATGTTGTTACGTTAAGTGAACAAGTTGAAATTTTTGAACCAGCGTCTGTTCCATTATTTCCACTAGTGACAGCCCCCACTCCTGTATATATTCCATAAATAAATATCACAGCATCAGAAGTGTTAGGGAAAGATGCAGAAATAGTATTTGCTCCAGATGCTGGGTTAAGAAGATAAAATCCTCTAACACAGTATCCCGTACCACTTCCTACTCCAGCTGCTGCCGATAATGGAATCATTGAAACTCCATTGTATGTACAAGCAGAACAAGACATATCATTTTTACCTGAATTATGTCCTTGAACTGCCACAACAAGTACGGAGTTAGATAAACTACTCGGCACAGTAATTGATGCTGTAGAAGGAGATGCCCCTGTCGTTCCGTCAGCTTCTCCTGATGAGTTGTATGCTATTGCCATAAATTAGAAAAGACCCCGCACTTTCTGGGCAAATAGTGCTAGTAGATATTTCGCCATATTCCTAAGAATATCTCAATTAGTAGGCCATAGGTTAAGAAAAAACGCGCCAAAAGACGCGTTTCCTCTATCTGTAAGATAAGCTTATTCAGCCTCTACAACCTCTTCCGGTACGACAACAGTTTCCTCAGTAGTTTCTACTGGAGCATCCGTGATAACTTCTGCCTGAACACTGTCGGTTACGCCTGCGTTTTCTTCCATAATTTTAATCGATTATATCAATGCCTTTATAATTTTTATCGTCAGGAACAAAGCGAGCTGGGACCGCTATTGGCCACTGCACACCATCCTTTCCGATATGTCTAACGAAGATCCTTGTATCCACTAAGAAAGGATACTGCATCTTTTGAAACTTAGGCCAACCGGCCTTTTCAAACAATCCATCTTCCATAAGACGACTACACCAATTGAGATCGGTTGTACCGCCTTTTCCAATTATACCACCTGACACCTCGTCGTACCAGATCCTATTTGGTTGTTCAAACACACGACGAGTTTTTTCACCCATTATCATGTACTCTTCAGACTCTTTCCATGCTGCTTTCAGAAGTGATGAGTGGATGAGAAGTGCGCCTGTCGGTACACCGTCACACCATACACGATCCCCCAATTTCCAGTCACGGAAATGGGAGTTACCACGACCACGATAGAGAATTGGTTCTGCAAAAGTAGATTTCACGAAGTACAACCCCGAAACCATTGGAATAGTTGCTTCATTTATATACTCATTGAATCGAATAAATGCATCTGGTGGCAAAATATTGTCATCTTCAATTAATAGAACCCATTCATAACCCTCTTCAACAACCTTTTTAACCATTAGATTCTGAGCATCAGGAATTTGATATCCAATTGGAATTTGCGCAGAGATAAATTGCAACATATTTGCAAATGACCAATTGGTTGGAACCAACTGAGAATAGCGGGCCGAAACCCACTCCATTCTAACTAGACCTATTGTAGGAGTAAAGATAAGAACTCTTTTCCCTAGAAGAGCTGAATCTTTTGCTAATTTGATGCCAGGAATAGTAAAGTTATATTTCCCTTGCATTATCTGTCCTAGAGGAATGGCTGAAGGAATTGATGGTTTCTTGGGTTCCTTCTTAGTCACTGACTTTTTAGTCTTAATCTTGACGGTCTTTTTAGTTTTAGTTTTCAACTTCGAGATGACTTTTGATTCTTTCTTCATACGGTTTTATATCACGTTTGCTTATAATGACTTCAATATTTCCACTTCCTTCAAAGGACTGCATTTCAAGTTTCCAAGGTTTTGGTTTGTAGAAATTCCAGAACAAACCACCACACTCCTCAGGATCAAAATACAACATAGAAGCTTCGCACAAGGGTTTCACATGTGTAGGATCCTGTGCTGCTCCTATGGACTGGTAATAAGGACCTACAAAGGCCATTTGTCCACCAACCTTAAGAACACGCCAACATTCGTCAAGAAGACGAATGAAGTTACTAAATATTCGGTGTTCACCCATAAGATCTGTTATTTCTTTTTCCTTAAGAATCTTATTTTTAATCAAGAGATCTATAAGGTCAGAAAGGTGCGGGTCTATTCCACTCGCAGATACGTGCTCCAAGAAGTGAGAGGCCACAATCATATTCACACTCTTGTCTGGCAATGGCCATGGGAAGTTTAGTGCATTATGAACGATATCAACTCCCGGATAAGGGAACATATCCATCCCTATAAAGTCTTTTCCCTGTTTATTGGCGCCACATGCGAGGTCTAGTTTGACAATAGCACTTTCTTTTAATAATTGATCTATAGATTTCTTTTTAGTCTTTGCCTTTACTATTTTTGTCTTTGCTTTTGCCATAGACGATTGTTATTAATATCTCTTTATCATATACAAAAACAAACACCTCGTCAAGAGGTGTTTGTTTCTTACAAACCTGATTAACCTTATGATAGGTTGACCTGGTATGTGACTTGCACTGACTGGTTCGTTGCTACAGAACTCGAGGTAAATGTATTACCTGCGAAGAGCGTACCTGCGTTCGCCAATGAGGTGAGGTAGGTATTGAACAAACCAACGTTCGAGATGTTGTGAGAAGCAGTAACGAACGAGTTTGCGCTGTTGAAAGCGGCAGTAAACTGAGCCTGTGTAAGGGTGTTGATCGAAGTCGAAACAGCTGCACGAGAGTTAGTCGTACCGTTTGTTGACTTGTCGAAGATCTCGCCTGAGAGGGTAGTATCACCCGCTGCAGGAGCACCACCGGTGCCAAGACCCATAGACGAGACGAACTTACCACCAGAACCGGTAACGAGCCACGTAAGAAGATAATCATTCTTACCCTGGTTTGTTACTGTATTCTCGATCCATCCTGAATCGCCAGCAACCTTGCTGCCGTCAAGAATCTGAACTCGGAAGAAACCTCTGAGTCCTAGAGAATCTGTACCTTTCTTTGCCATAATTTTTTAAAATTAGTGTTAACACTATCCCATTGCGGTGTCTACGACCTGCTTATTTGACGGTGCAATGGGCTATTACTTATATTATCTGAGTCTATTAACCAGTGATTTTAAAGCCGGCAACAGTCGTATGTCCACTTTTCACCTGATCAATCCACGAGACAACAATACCACCAACTGTCAAGAGAGCACCAATAATTGACGCTACTTCTGCTGTAGTGATAAATGTATATCCAAAATGGGAAGCAATCATGACCAGAAGACCCGCAATAGCGGCAATATTTCCAGCCTGTGTAGTTGAATAATCCATTGTTTTTATATTAGTTATTAATACCTAAAGTATAGGTAAGTCTATATAGAGAAGTCTGCGTTCAAAGCAGCACGTGTCATTGGTCCAACATTATTTGCTGAAGGTGGATTTATCTTTTTTGACTTCTGGTAAGCCAAAACACCTACCGCAGTCTTAGGTCCATAGATTCCAAGTTGACTAGGATCAAACGGAGAAATGAAACCAAGAATCATTAGGGCTATTTGCATGAACTTAATGTCCTCATTTGTTTGCCCAAGACTCATATTTGTATTCCAGGTGTAATGGAAATCTGTAGGAGCAGGAAGAGTCGCCATAAAATCTTTTACATCTTCTGGAATTTCTGCTACAGTCCAACCTTCTATAATATACGGAGCCCAATTAGCGAAATCATATTTAGCCTCACCAATATTTGCCCACTTATCACTCCATGAATTACGTAATGTGTTGAAATCATTATCAGTCCAACCTTTAACTACGATCTGATGACCTCCAACTTGAACTACAGGAATTCTTAATGGATCAATTTCTGAATCAACCCATGAACTTGTTCCACTAGTGTTTGTCCACCATTCTTTTCCAATTTCCATTAAAGTTGATACCGCACCATGAAAATACACTGCTTGGCGTACTGCATCAAAGCTGTCTGGAACACGGATGAATCCAGGAATTTTGTGTTGAAGCGCTTCTGTAAAAGCTGCTGGTGTCAAAATAGAATCATTTCGATATTGTGCAAGAGATAAACTTGTATCATTTGGAACAGTTGCTGTTGTTGCACACCCGTATTTTACGGCAAGTTTGAAAACAAGGCGTGGAATAGTCCCCCCATCTAAAGGTTGTCCGTCAAAACGCTTCGCCAGTACATCCAAGAAGCGAGGAGAAAAGTCTATAAGTTTACCAGTCTTTTTATACCAGTAGAGTTGGAGTACCTGTGCTACTGAGTGTGACACACAGGCGGGGATTTGCGCCTGCATAAGTACTGGACCAGGCATAGAGGTCTCAAAACTCGCTGGAAGGGCAAATGGAGCCGTCTGAGGGGCTCCTAGCGCCACCTTAGCATAATCATCCCTATAATCATGAGGGCTTGGAACTGCTCCAAGCGCTGGAATTTGTTTATCCATAAAACTATCTATAATAATGGCTAATAAAGAACTCAACTACTCCCACTACGAATATTAAAATTGCACCATACAAACGAGTCGCCCGATCTGAACCTTTTCTTTCTGCAATAGCATCCCCAACGTGAGTTTCAAGAGAACGAATACGACTCTCGTGATCATTCACGCGGGTGGAGAGACCATCCTTTAGTTCTTTTATATCCTGTCGGATCATCCGCATCTCAGTGCGAAGTTCTATCAGTACATCATGATCGCATTGAGTTGCAGGATCCATAACTAGGCGGTATGACTATTAGAGATTACGTCAGTTATTGTAATTGTGTCAGCAACAGATCTTAGGAACGTCATTTGTACTGCTGCTGTAGTACTCTCAGTCATTGAAGTTGTTTCAGAAACTGAAGATGCTTTATCAAGTGAATCAGCTGCAGTTACAGTATCACTTGATGCTGAGATTGTGTCTGAAACACTATTTGCTGGAAGAGTTGCGTTTGTGATAGTAATAACCTCACTTGAAGTCATACTATCATGTAGAGTTGAAATAGAAGGACTAGAAGTATCACTTGAAGTTTCTACAGGATCAAGAATCAAACTCTGAAGACCTTGCCCAACAACACTTTCAATCATAAACAAATCTGCTCCATTGTTATGAACAAATGGACTCATTGGGCCATAAGGAATTGAAGCATCCGAAAGAACTGCACGAACAATTCCGTTGATATAGAAAGTTGCCATTCCAGCTTCCCATCGAATCATAAAGGTAGTATCTGTTTGAGTCCAAGTACTATCCCATGCGATTACTGAAGAAGCTGTCCGTGTTCCTCTTGTTGAAGCTGAAATTGCTTGGAATGTTCCACCACTAAAATCAAATAGAACATAATCTTCGCCACTTCTAAGACCCCATTGACGAGCCGAAAAATCTGTTGGATCGTGAGGAATATTTAAAACATAAGAGATGCTTCCTTTACCGCAATCATAGAACATATAACCTGACCCATTAAGGAGAACTAGGTATCCACCATTCTGATAAGGAGCGCCAGAATACCAGTTCCAAACACCCTTACCCGTCCCTTGTCGGATCGGGTCATAGTAGAAATTTTGTGGGATGCAGTCCATGTTTTAGACAATTAAATTGATATACACACAATACTAAAGTCTGCACCATGGAGAGTGCATTTTAGTACAAAGTCTACTTACTAGATAACGGTTGGAGCCGAAGCGTTTTTGGTAGTTGCTTTTGAGACCTTTTCTGGTTCAATAGAGGCCGCACTTGTCATCTCTTTTATAGCCTCTTTTAGTAGATCTGGAAGCATTGCTTTTGCCATTCTAACAGCCTCTTCCTCAATCAATTTTTTGACAGCGGCAGGAATCTTTACTGGCGTTTCACTTGCTTTGCGTCCTTCTATGTGTCCATATTTTATTTCTGAAATAACGTGAGTCGGTTCAAGTTGACTCCTCGTGTCTGCAAATGGATCAGCACCTTGTTCATCGGCTGCTATAAAATCACCATTTCTAAAACCCTCACTATTCTTCATGAGGTTAATAATTTCCTCATCCTTGATTTCCGCAATACCATCACGGAAGCGTACATAAAGTCCAGGAACGGATGGCTGACCTGTCAAATGATTTCCTTGTATCCCTGGTTTTAAAACAACCATATAATTTGAACTTCTTGAAATAAACTTCATAGTTTTATATTACTTATTAATTAGCACGAATTTTTATCCGGGCTAGTTCAGGGAAACCTCCAAAGAGACTTCCCCTTACTAACTAAGATACAACAGTTACTCGATATTATTCGAGGTAACCGGTTGCACGTAGGAAGAGCGCTGTATCAGAGATCGATGTACCATCCTGAACGCGAACGATAATTTCATCACCATCCTTTCCAGAGATGAATCCCTGTCCAGAAGCAAATGTAATTGCCGTAAGAGTACCGCTTACTGAGAGAGCACCAAAGATTTGGGTCTCAGTGTGACCAGGAAGACCACGTCGTACATATATACGAACTAGGTTATCTGCTGCGCCACCAAGCGTTGCATAGTAATCGACTTCCTGAAGAACAACACGATGTTGACCAACCTTTTCTGGAGTGAAGAAGTTGTTGTCCCACTCACGATTGCCTGTAAGACAAACTGTAATGCCATAAACACCAGCTGAAAGCTGAACGTTTGGATCTACAGTAAGGTCCCACTGTCGAACTCCGTTTGAATCGTAGGTTGCTGTGATAGCACCAGTAACGAAGTAACTCGGGGTAACATCAGCATTGAGAGCATCCAAGACTTTCGCCTCGAAAATACCGTCTGCATTAATATTACCAACAAGAGACGCAATGGTAGGACTGTCAGATGCAAAGGTATAAGTCTTTGTACCTTCAGTCGCCTGTCCTGTACCTGCTACTGAAACTGTAACGAGAGTACCGGCTGCAGTCGTAACGGAAGTTACTGTACCTGTTCCTTTGTATCGCATACGAATAGCAACTGGTCGATTACCAGCTGTACCCGTTTTTTGTACAACCACCCCCTGACGAAGCAGGTATCGGGTGAATGTTCCTTCTAATGAAGCCATAATTTTTTAAGATTAACTAATAAGCCAATGACCCGTGGTTTGTCGGACCGGAACTCTGTAGAGTCGGAGCAGAAGATAGAGGCACTATCCTCTGCTCCGACCCCAAACTTCTTACGAAGTATTCTGGAACCGGATGTTTGTGATTTTTTGTCCCACAAACACGAAGGACTATATATTTGATTTCGCTTAGCCTGTAACACCAAGAAGCAACGCATGACGCGGAGCTTGCTTGCGCTCGAGACCGACTTCCGAGAGATACTCGTCCACTTGACCATCGACATCCGGCGCCTGAATATTGGTGCGGAGAACTGTGTCGCGGTTCATCATGAAGCGGTAACGGAAGCTTTCCATGTCCATCATGAAGGCATACGAAGCGTACGCATCAACGAAGAGAGGATTGTGAACGATATTGATCATGCCGAACGGAGTAAACCATTCAGAAATCTGAATACCATAGGTCTTCTCTTCAGGTTTGATACGAATCTGGCCACGTGCCATTTCATTGATAGCCTGAAGAACGAGTCCAGATGCAAAGAGCATCTTCTCGTTATTACCATACGTGAAGCCTTCTCGGAGGAAGGTGTTGAAATCAGGAGCAGTCAAAGGACCATTCTGATTCTGAACGTATGAATTGCCAGCCTGGATGAATTCCAGTACGCCACCTGTTGCACGTCGGATATGACCTTGAGTTGCAACTCCTGTGTCGTAGTATTTCTGACCCCACCAGAATGCGCGCTCGATATCGAGAGCGTGTTCGGTGCCTTTCTTCGCGCGCTGATACGGAAGATCAGGACCACCATAGAGCTTAACCTCCTTTTCCGTGTTGGAAAGAGCGATTGAAGTCTTGAAGATCTGAGTATAGTTTGTGTTTGGTGTAGAACGAGTCGTGTTCACGTTACGAGCTCCTGCATTTTCCTCAGAGGCATTGCCAATGATGAAAAGAGAGTCTCCCGCGAGACCGGCTGTTGCTACCGTTGTGCCGAATGCACGGGAACAAGCGATAGTGGTAGCCGCGACTGTCGTGACCATCATGTTCTCACCTGTTCGAGCATTGCGGATTACATCTCCTACTGTGAAGATATAACCAGAGCTTGAACCTGCACCAACAACTGATACAGTGATTGTCACTGGATCACCTGTTGAATAAGCGACTGCTACGGAACCGAAACGGCCTCCATAGTAATCTTCGAACCACTTGAACTCAGGATTAGTCGTAGATGCTTTCGCGATTCCTGCACCAACCCAAGCCTTGCCATCCCATACCTTTCCAACATTCGTCAGAAGGGTTACGAGAGGGTGCTTGTTCGGTTCAAGAAGGAAGATCTTATCAACTGCATCGATAACGAGGCGCTGTTCAGCACTTGATGTGGCTGAAGTTCGCGCTGCGTTAGACGCTGCATTTGTGACTACCCCTTGGTCATGAGTCGGTTCGTTGTAAAACGGATATGCTGCCATAAATTTGTTTACGAACGTTAACTAATAACGTTACTAATAATTAACTATTAATTTGTCAAGGATTGTTAGAAACGATTTGGGTTTGTTCGAGGAGCTATAAGTGTATCAATAAGAGGTTGCCCACCTACGATAGCATTAGCTGGAACATTTCCGCCACCCGCAGTCATCATGACATTTTTAGCGTACTCTGAAGCATCTGAATCAGCCATTTCTTTTGCTTTCTTTTCAGAAAGTTCTCCTTTTACTGCGTAGTAAGCGACTTTAACATCGGTTACATCATGTTCATCAAGCCATTCAGAAATTGCTTCCGAATAGTCTTTGAAGTCAGGAGTATTTGAAATGAACTGACTAGTATAACTCTCAAATTGTTTCATCTCGTCTTTTTCAGTTAATCTAGACTCGAGAGCTGAAACTTTTTCTTCCACAAGTTTTGAGATCTCTTCTGGAGATGCTGTATTAAAAGCTTGTGTGCCTAGTTCCTTTTCGACTGCTTTGACTGCTGCTGTCGCTGTTTGAGCTTCCTCGACGGTTAGCTTGCCTGCGAGAGCTGCCTTTGCAAATTCGTCGTTGATCTTGTCAGACACAATAGCCTGAACGAGATCTGGACTAGCATTTAACTTCTCAAGTAAAGGGGAGATATCTTCAAAAAACTGTTTAAAATCTCCAAGCTCTTTAAGAGCGTTTGGTGAAACTTGGGTCTGCCCGGCGCCTGCCGGAACCTCTTGTCCTGTTACAGGATCAATCATAATTAATTCATTATTGGATAAACGGATAAGTTGCTGTGCACAATATTTATCCCGACTTATTTTTATTCATAGTCGGAGCAATTGAGATGCTCTTGACAAATAATAGCTCAGTACCATAAAACAAAACCCCTTTCGGGGTTTGTTTTTATGCTTTATCGCCGGCTTTCTTCGCTGCGTTTTGCTTCTTTTTCAATGCTTGAAATTCTGCAAACGGGCGAGTCATGAATGGAGGCATTGCACCACCTTTCTTATAACCAAGTTTTTTTGCAAGTTTATCTTTCACATCTGCAGTGGAGTCAATATTCTCAAACGGACGGGCCGTACCCATCTCGTTAAACTCAGGTGTTTCGATTTCGCTAGACTTCTTATTATCAACAGTTTTTGCCATATTTAAAAATTATACGTTAGTTACATTCCAAGACCTATCCCTCCAGGGCCCGCATTAGGTTGTCCGAAGAAGGCCGGAGATGGTGTAGCTGCCGGGGCACCCACACCGGAGGACATTCCTAAACCAGCGCCGCCCATAGGGGAAGGTGACTTTTTAGCAGCACTTATAAGTGATTTAAGTGACGAGGATAGGGAACTGGGTTTAATTGTGGTTTTAGGGGCTTTGACAGTTCCACCACTGCGAGTTTTTGTAGAAAGTTTAGGACCAGCCTTCATAGATCCTGCTTTAGGGAAAGTAACACCTTTTAGCGCAGTACCTTTAATACCAGACCCCCTATTAAGTGAGGGCATCTTTGTCTTGAGAAGGGAACTAACAGACGTACCAACGCTTCCTTTACTAGGACGTGGCATCCCTCCCGTCGAAAATGAAGGGGTTAAAGCCATGTTAGTCCTTCTCGCTCTTTTCGAAAGCAGGGGTTTCTGAGGCCTCTTCTTTCTTGTTCTCTTTGGACTCTTTCATTTTCTCCTTAAGGTTGGAAAACTTGTCTTTCTTTCCACCCTTAAATCGATTAGCTAGCATTTCCTTGAGAGCATTTTTTCGCGCTTCCTTTTTTGTTGCCATAAATACAATATACCTTAGTACCTAGTAATTAAATATTGATCTTAATTATCTTTTTCCAAGTCTTACTAATCCACTTAAGGATTGGATTTTTCTTGGTCTTTTTAGCTTTCGCTTTACTTTTTGCCATGATAAAAATGTTAATTCTCTGGTGACATTGACTGTTGTCGGACCCTTTCTTGTAAAGATTTTTTCTTTTTTGCTTTTAATTCTCGCGCTCCTGCATCAACGACAAGACGCCCACTCTTTGCAGAGTCGACGGTTGTTCCTGGGCCTTCTTGCTGTGGAGGATTCATTGCTGATTATTTATGCCAAGATCTCATAGTCTTAGCTAGAGAACACTGTTTTTTTGTGTGTCCATCAAGACCTCCTTGAGCACAGTATTGGGTTATACTTTTCCCCGCAGCTTTTGCTTTACGAGTGAGAGAACCTGGGTGTTTTATGACATCCCCTATAGGCTTACCAAATAATTTTCCTGCCATTCACAAATACTACAATAGTTCTAATCTATCTATACATATAGAAACTGACTCATTTATTTCATGTTCCCAGAAACGAAAAACGTTTTTGTTTCTTCTGAATGATGTCCCCCTTTAGGAAACGGCATATTTAGAACGTTTCCGCAATCTCTCTCGCCTCTCTTTCAGCCTCTTTTTCGGCTTCTACCATCGTTATAATTGCATTTTGAAGATCTACTATACCCATCATGCATCCTTGCTGTAGTCGCATTGTTGATCCTTGGGTCATTGGATCCATAGAATTTATTGCTGACTGTGCATTAAGGAGTCTTAGATTGTTATACCTAAGAAGTGGAATCCAATATTCTGAACCTTCAAGTTGACGAAGTAATGCAAACATCACATCGTTTGTCATTTCGTGGACTTGATCATTTATGTCTTTCGTAAAATAATTTTGAATCGCTTGTGCTGCAGATTGCTGAAACTGCTCCTGAGTTACCTTAGGAGTTTCTTTTTCTTCTACTTTCTTTGCTCGTTTTTTTGGTGCCATATAGATTAACTATAAGCTAACGCATCAAACTTGTCAAGCTGTTCGTTGCATTGGGTTTGGACTTCCAAATCCTCCTGGTACTGGTGGTGTCGGCATTCCCATCATTGGTCTCTGTGCTGGAGTTATTGGTCCCACGCTTTGTGTTGGTGCTCCCGTTTGCTGTTGTGCAACTTGTGGATACGGATTTGGTTTCAATATATTCTCCCATCCATTTGCACCAGTATTACCCGCTTGTCCTGCCATCGGAAGTTGTGGAGAAACTCGCGCTGTTAAACCTGGTCCACCTTGTCCTGAAAATTCAGGTCCTCCTGGAGTATCTTGTGCAGTAGGAACACCTTGACCTGCTTGTGCTTGTTCACTTTGTTTTGCTTGATCTTCTATGGCTTTCTTTATCGCCTTTTTGTGCATATAAACATGAGCATCCATTGCTTCTGGTGGAGCGCCACTAGCTTTCGCATGCGCCTCAGCAAGAGAGTGAACAGCATTTTCTTTTTGCTGCCATTGTGAGAGAGCATCGGAAAGTTCTTTTATCTTTCCTTTAAACATATCGAACATACTTTTGTCCGGATCGTAATTTGCCATATTTAGAGTATATCAGGCTTTAGCGCTGGATATTGAGAGCCCGATTTTGTAATTGACTTTCTGGATTTGAATTGTTTCCTTTGGAAATATTTGTATTTACCTTACCTGTTCGGTTGTGCCCACGGGGATTTGGTCCTGTTGCTCCATGTGTAGCTGGAGGAGGAAGGCCTGCTGAAGGAGCTGTTGGAGGCATTCCGCTTCTAAGTAGATTTATTGGAGCAGCCGCCTGTCCAAAAGCTGTTCCTTGAGCTCCCTGCTCTTCTCCGGGTTTACGAAGTAAACTAAGTGCCTGCATAACTACCTGAGGAGAAATTGTAGAGGTTTGTGGCATCTGTTGAGGAGCAGGTTGTCCCTGAGGGGGTCCTCCAGCTCCTAATTGGCTCATAGCAGCGAGATCTTGTGGTTGTGCTGCTCCCATACCCTGTGGAGCGCCTTGCGCGCCTGGAGCGCCTCCTGGTGTCGCTGGCATTCCCGGCATACCCTGTTGGGCCTGACCCTGATCACTTTGTGCTACATTATCAAGACTCCAACCCCAATCTCCAAGAACTTTTGCAGTAAGTTTGCGTTGATCGATAAACGGAAGACTAATAAGGAGCTGGAAGAGATCCATATCCTGTTTCTTCTGTACATCCTGTTGTCCTGCAATAGATGGAAGAACAGATGCACGATAATCAAACTTGCCACATAGGTCGTCCTTTTCAATGAGAGGATATTCAACATCTCCATTGTCACCAATAACACGTATTGTCATTTCCTTTGTAAAGAGCTGACGTTCCATATCCATCCAGTATCTAAGAACATCACCATAAGCTGCACCGAGGTGATTGATAAATAGACGAACACGCTCGAGAGTAGACTCGCGCAAGTGACGAATTTCTGTTGCGTTTGCACCGCTCTTCATTCCCATAGAAGCGTCATCCACGCCAGATGCGTATTGCATATCACTCTTAAGAAGATCTTCCTCTTTATATGCCGATGCTTTAATGTCTGAGAATTGAACCTCACGCACGCCCTGGGGATCTATAGAGTAAATGATACCGAATGGACGAGTTACAAGTTCATCTTTATTGATGTTAGCAAGTGGATTGACAATCCACATTTTATGTATTGAAAGTGTTGCTGCATCAAGACGCTGGTTTTTAATTGTGTTAAGTAGGATTTGAGGTGATTCAAGAATAGATGCAAGACCGTATCCCTCGAATTCTCCTGGAATTTTAAGATAAGGAACATCAATAAATGGAGCTTCCTTGAAGTCATAAGGAATTGGCATAAAGCCATTGCGAAGTATTGGAATACGAGAACCTCCTACCATCACAGCAAATGTGTCTTCGTATGGTCTCCACCACTCCTTTACTTCGTACATACGAAGTTTGGAGTCAACCTGTTGATATCGTTGTGTATTATAATAGACACCTGAATATGAAATTGCAACATTACGATCAGCATCTTTTGTAATACGTTCTTGGGATGATTTAACAAGTTGACGTATGGCTGCGTAATCAGTAAGATCTCCACCTGCAGAATTAATAGCCATTTCTAATCTTTCTGGGTCTGCCATTGGGTAACGACGACGAATTTCGTTTGCTGATAAAACGAGTCTCTTAAACCAATATTGTTTTAACTTACGATCAATATTGTGCCAGTCATACCAAAGCGCAAAGTTGTCCACCCATTCACAGAATGGTGCGTCATAAAAAGTTCTTTCTTCCTCTTGCCATTTGTATTTTCTATTTCCAATATCTTTTGTTTTAAGGAATTTTAGTTTACGCACGTCTTTCTTCCAAGATACTTGCATAAATCCTGTTCCATACATAAGTGAAGAACGAACAACATCTTCCGTTATTCCGTCCATTCCTGAAATCTCCCAAAGATAATCACAGAGTTGCTGTTGCTTTTCTGCCTTTAAGTTATCTTCTGATGTACGACCAATAACTGTGAAATCCGGTCGAGCATCAAGGATACGAGGCATCATTGTCTCGATAACCGCTTGCACATAAGGGACGAAAACATTTGCTTGCCAGGTTTTGATTTCTCTTTTTCGATCTCCAGAAAATGCCACAAAAAGTTTATAGTACCTCTCGTAACGAGGTCTAAGAATATTATAAAAATACTGGTAGGCATCTTCTGATTGAAGATAGAAGGCGTTCATGAGGTCAACTTCTTTTTGACCGTAGTTAGTTGCACTATATGTGCCGATAAGTCTTGTCATTAACTGTTAATATTACTAGGGTTAACGTGTTACTTTATTGTATTTTTGTATATCTTTTTGTGTTTTTAGTGCATGACAACCCCTGCAAAGCACTTGTCCATTGCTAATTTCCCATAATTCTGGACAATTTAGTGCCATTTTAATCGTTTTTATGTTATTTTTAGTGATAAAATAACAAAGTGGAATAATATGATCTATTTCAAGGCTAAGGTCTTCTCGAGAACAGTGTTTACACCTATTGGGATTTAACTTAGAGACGTCATTTCTCCATTTAAAATATTCTTTTCTATTCCTTATAAGTTTATATAAAGGAGTAATGCCACCCCTCCATCTAGGATTATTTATTCCCCAGACATTGGCATGATGTTGACTTATTTTATTTCTAATTTCTAATGATGGATTCCTGTTTGCTTTACTGATTTTTCTTTTTGTTTCTTCTGAACAACGTTTACCATAATTGGGATTATTTATACCACTAACATCATAATGATTCTCTCGCATTTTTGCGCGTGATTCATTAGAGTGTTTAGATCCCTTTTTCATACTATAATTATATTCTTAGATGATACTTTTGTCAACTAATAACCCCCCGAAGAAGGCATAAAGTCTGAATAATAGATTTGATCAAGATCCCCGCTAAAAAGAACCTTGAACCCCTGGAAAGCGATAGACGCAGAGAAAATTGCGTCGTCATGATACCCATCTATGGCATTCATGTTATTCCCAAAGTCATAAACGAAGGTCTGCATCTCATCAACAAGGTATTTACTATGTATTGTTAACGACTTTTCCCTCAAAGCCTGGTTTAAGTCATCAATCATGAGTGGACGAGTGACCTTTGTTGTCTTCCACCCCAATCTATCAGACCATGATGAAGGAATTGTGTCAAATTTACTCGGTCTGAAGTATAAAGTCGGATATAGCATCTGTTTTAGCACTGTTACGGTCGTCAAACCATGATTGTTGATTTCAACTACCATCAATGCGTTGTTGTAGAACCTTCCCCACGCGTTTAACTTCTCTGCAAACTTGTCTGGGGCCATCATTCCATGCCAATGGGCTACTTCTTCACCTGTAGAACGTTCAAAAATGGTTACTACGGAGTAATCACCCCCTGTTACACCCTCAGAAACGTCTGCTCCAGCCACATAAACCTTACCCGGGGCTGGTTCTTGATAAATAGTGAGTCCATCCATCTGTCTTACGGTGTGTTCTTTCTTATTTTCATCCAAATGAACATCACCGAGGTTCAAAATATCAGATTGCAATGACTTTATGAGGTCTGGAGAGAACACGCTTCGTCCCGATGACAAGAATTCTAGAGAATATTCCTGTGCAAAACGCTGAGGATCGTTCATTCGTCGACGAATTTGCTCTATTTCTTCTTCGTTATACGCCCACCACCATCCATATTCTTTCTTTTCATACCCGTTTTCCTTTGACATCCATATCTTGTGGTACAGGTTACCTACTCCACGAGGGGTAGATTCAATAACAAGGAGTCCATCCTTAGGAACTGCATTCTCTAGGGCAGCCATTTTCTCTTCTGCTTTCTCCCACATAGCTAATTCAGTACATAGACAAGCGTGAATTGTGTAACCTCGACCCACGTTCTCGGATGATGGAAGCACTATGATCTTAGAATTTAACTTTGGGAATGATATTTCGTATTTAGAGTTGTAATGGATGGTCGGTTGAAGTTCCATAGGAGTCGTTTGCCAGAACATTTTGACTTTGTCTAGAAGTTCTGCTGCCATGTCTGTGTTGTATCCAATCAAAACAGTGTTCATGCCTGGAGTCATAATCGTTTTGTGATAAAAGAATCCAGTTATTGCAGTGGAGAAACCAATTTGACGAGCTTTTAGAATGATTACACGAGAGGATTTACGTAATGTATTAAAAATATCCTTCTGTGCCTCGTTCAATATGAAAGGGACAAGACCCGGGGTCTTTCCTTTGATTTTACAGAAATTTTCCAAGTAAAACTTGGGATCTTTCATCCTTTCCAGGAGTTCTGTATCTTTATATTGGAGTTGCTGGTTGGGGGAATCCTTCATAAAGTGAATTTTCCATTTCCTCATTTAACATTTTTGTTTTTTGAACCGATACTGGAATTTTTGGAACCTTCACCTTATATTCAGTGTCTGTTTCTTCTTCTTTAGACATAGGAACATCCTGGTTTAGATCAGTTTCATGAGTTTCTATGGCCTTAAGCAATCTTTCCTCCCATGACGAAGTAGATCCGGTATTTACATCGTCATATTTGTCTAGTCCAAGGGTCTTTAGAAGCATTTCATATGCCTTTAGGCGATCCATAGACTTATCACCTCCTATAGCTTCACGCTTTATTCCTTCAATAAGAAATTCGAAGGTAATACCAGCCTTTGTAAGGGCATCATGGAACTCACGTCTAATTGTAAGTTTGTCAAGGGTTCTATAAACCTCGGCAACAGTCTTAGCTCCAATAATCTCCTTCAGTTTTATTGGATCCCCACCCTGACTCAGGGCATTATAAAGTCTCTTCTGACTTGCATATTCTTTTCGCTTCCTTTCACCTCTCTCTGAAATTGGTTTTTCTGCTGTTACTTTTTCCTCTTCTAGAGGCGGTCCATAATCAAGGTCTTCTTCCATGGTATTAAAATATTCTCTCCTTAAGAGGAGTTAAAAGTCTTACATCCCCCACACTAGAACTGCGGTTCTGGAGAAACGTTTTGGTCTGGGAGAGGCTGTTGTGATTCGTCTGGTGTTTGTTGGTTTTCATAGTCTGATCCTAAAAGATAATCTAACGCTTTAGTAATAGCATCAAAGTGTTGTGGTGCTGTTTGTTTTAATTTTGCAAGAAATTCAGAAACTGATTTTGGATTATTTAAATCTACCCCTTTAGCTTGAAGAATTTGAAAAACTCTTTTCAACTGATCGCGACGATTTTCGTTTGCTGTATTTTGAATACCAAACTTCATGCTTTGCCACTTCATATACTCCTGTTTTACTTTTGAAAGAAGTTCTTGAAGTTCTGCCTTATGCTCTGGTGTCATTGGTGCCGAAACACCTTGAACACCTGGGGTTGCTCCAATTGAATTTGGTGTCGGTGCTGCCGGCATCGGCATAGGAGACATTCCTGCTCCTGAAACTACGCCGGGCATAGGTGGCATCCCATTCATTGGAGGTGGACTCCCTGCTCCTGCTGCTGGTTGAAATGGTGGCATAAAGAAAGTATATATTAATTAAGGATTTTGTCCAGATTTAATTTGGCTAGCGGCATACGATGTGTTCGCCTGTTCTATTGGTAGTCCAAGATATCCCAAGATACTTCGTATGGTTCGAGAAGCTGATGACTCAGATGATGGAATACCTAATGAATTTTCACTTGGATATTGGCTACTTCCACCAGCCTTACCATAAGCCATTTGTCGCATACGATATCCTGGATAATACTTTGCATAATCAGACGGAAGCAGTAGACCAGCAGGCGCTGCTATTGCAGGAGTAAATTGATCTACAAGAGAACGCCCCGCATAGAAAGCCTTATCTCCTGTTGTGGCATTGATTGGATAAAGAGGTTCTCCGGACATACCTGTAGGTTGCTCGCCTGTGCCAGAAAGAATGGCTGGAAGAACAAGGTTATCAAAAATAATTTGTCCCAATGGGTCCTTCATAACAGGAGATCGATCTAGTAACTGAACAATATCATCCGGAAGTGTCGCGGCATACGACCGACTTGATGGCTGAAATATATTCAATGTGTAGTATGGGAGAGCGTTTGTTAAGTTTAAGTATAGAGGATACTGACTGAAGAAGTTCATAGCATCAGGGACTCTTGCCATTGAAGGTTCGTTATACCACTGATAGTATTTGCTCTTTAGGGCTTCTTTTTCTAGAGGAGTTTTATGTCCCTCTGCAGACTCAACAAGGAAAGCTGCTTTGTTAAAGAATGCAGGATTGTAAGCAAGAGTCTGGGCAGTTTTGACTGCCATGCCATACGTGAATGAAGCAAACGGAGCTCCTACCAGAGGCATTGATCGCAACATTCTTATAGCAGCAGGCATTGCTCCCATGTTTATAGAAATTTCCTGCGATACCTTGTTTGCATAATCAAAAGACATACGATTCATCTTTTGACCATTCTTTACATATGTACTCAAAATATCAGTCTCTCTATCACCTAATGGAATAAAACGAGAAAGAGTTTTTAATGCAGTATCACTTACACCAGTATTCATTAGAGTTGTGATGGCAGAAATACGTTGGGCCTGAAGCTGATGTTCAAATCCTGCAGTAGAATTATCTAGAAGATTCTTCATCACTTGGAAGGGTTTACTACCCGAGTCTGCCCTAGCTTTTATGAAAGCATTTGCTTGATCAAGATATTTTGCGTGAAGTTCTGGATTACGAACCAACATTCCTGAAGGTTCATTCATTCCTATTGGTAAATCTCCCTCTATAGAACCTGTACCAGCAGCCCTTTCCATCATCGCTTTTATCTCTGGATTTTCTGCAGAAGTCTCTGCAGGAAGAAATACCATTTTCTTTAACATGTTTGCTATTCGAGCAAATCCAGTGGGCTGAACTGGTTTACCAGACATATTTCCTGTACGCATCGCATTTCTATATTCTTCATTAGCTTTCACAAAATCATTTACAGCAGTCCCGTTTGAAACATCATCTGCAGAATAAATTCCACTCTCTACTCCACTATTTACCAATTCATCTATCCCGTGAAGAACACTATGTCCCTGGAAGAAGGTTGGTCCTACGCCGTGAAGAGATTTTTTAAACGTCCCCGGGAATTCCTGCATCGCATTTTTTATACTTTGAGATCGTAAAACTTTCCAATCTTCTCCTTCTTTCATTGGTCCTTCTACCCAATCTCTTACTAAGTTTTCGTATGGGTTTGATCCTGATACTGCAAAGAAAGCGTTCTTCATATTTTTCATATAGTCGCCTACACTCTCTGAAAGGCCTGCCATTGACCAAAAAGCTGGTGCAGACAAAACGTGCATTGCTCGTACTGGAGGATTGAGAGAAACATGGAATGGCTTAAACGCCCCTTCCATAATACTGTTATAGGCGTCCATAAAAGCATAGATGGGGGCGACCTCCTTATCCCCAATCTTAATCTTCCATGCATTACCTTTTTGTAGAGCATCATCCCACCACTTAACTCCAGTAGGACCAGATCGAGGAAGACTATCCACTGCGGGAGCAAGAGTTGCTCGAAGTTCATCTGCTCGTACACCCTCTTGCATCACACGAGAAAAAAGTTCATCAGGATTACTAGAAACAAAGTTAGTTGGATTAGATGAAATAGAATCAACGTCTCCGGCAGTTTTCTGAAGCTCATCAATCATCGCATTCTTTTCTTGTCCCGCAGGAACATTCTTTAGAACTTCAATATTTGGTTTTACTGCGGAAATACTACTTCCTTCTCGGGCAGCAATTGCGGCTGGTGATGGAGCCCCAGCTGATGCCATCTCTCCAACTGTTCTAGCTTTGTTTTTATTAATTACATCCAGAAGTTTCTGGTTGTCAACCCAGTCATTACTATTAAAGCGTAAAGATTTATATAAATCATCACCATAAGGAATTTTCTTCATGGCAGCATGTGTTATATCACTCAGAGTAATTCCATTAGAACCTAGAATTCCACCTGCTTTTGTTCCTCTTAAAATTCCTGGAGAAGTTACGTCCCTTAATACATCTTCGCCAACAGCCTTATTATAATTTGCAGCTGATTCAGCAACTTTTACGGAAAAACGTTGTGCGAAGGTTCCTGGAATCTGATCTGAGACTCCTGGTAATTTATTAATCACCCAAGATGCCTTCCGTCCAAGATTTGAAATAAGACCCTCTGACGCTCCTCGCGCAGCTCCTTCAACACCACCTTCTATTGCACCCTTTGCTAACCCATATCCAAGTTTAGGAATAAGAGCTCCTGTTCCCATTGTTATCCAGTTAACAGGATCAAAAAGAACGTCAGCAGTAAATCCTGCAACAGCACCTGGTATGCCTCCCACACCATGTTGAGCAAGAAGGTCCGTAAACTCTTGATTAGGAACCTGAGTAGTATCACCAGTAGCAGCTTTCACTCCTTTTACAACATTATAAAGAGGTTGCTGAAGCCAGTTTAAAGCTGATGCCATCATTCCAGGTTGTGCTCCTTCTGTAGTAGAATTAGTACTTGTGTCATTTCCATACCAAGCAGCAGTAAGATTTTGTTTTTGCAACGCCTTTAATTGGGTTTGAAGGGTCGTCATTTCAGTCTCATTGCTTAAATCTCGACTGGTAGGATCAGTCAAAGACGACGCCGCTGTAGGAGAACTTGCCAAATTGCTTTGATATTGTGCAATTTGTTTCTGAAGATCTGAAATCTGCGGTTCTGTTGTGCTTATTGTTTCAAGTGGATTGGTCGTACTTGTGGGCATATTACCCTTAATTTATCACAGTTGTGTGATGTCCCCTCCTCTTTCTATGCGTTTGGCTGGGTCGAACAGTTTGCCTGGATTCTCCTGTTCTAACTTCTTTACGTACACACGTACTGATTCTAGTGTACTAAATGATAAGTTATGATGGGCCTGGACAACCACGGTCCCTGGAATATATTTTCCAGCACACCTCATTGTGGGGCGTTGTCTTAGGTATATATCACACAAAGAAGGGAGTCTGATAGTCCCTTTTGCTTTTATTTCTCTCCACACAATGGCTAGTATTGCTTTATACACTGTTCTTACATCCTCACGATCAAGATAACGAGTAGCAAAAGCAACATCTCTAAAAAATTCCTCTTGTGTTAGGAGTCCTAATTCCTTACTTTTATCACGAAAATAATACCTCATAAATACATGTTAACAATAACAAATGAATTTGTCAAACTAAAACTCGTACCCTGGACCAACATCGATCACTTCATAACCAAGATCCTGCCACATTCTAATAACTTGAGGACGGTCTTCATACACGCGAATTATTTCATATTCCGTCAAGTGATTGTCATGAATTTCTTTTTTAACAACAAAGTCTTCTCTTGTATCACCTTCTTTGCGCATAAAGAGACGCTCTGGAGGAACTTCATCAAAATGTTCCTTCAACCAAGAGTGTGTTCTTTCTCTTGCAACATCAGAACGTCCAGTCACAAAAAATGGAATAGATTCTGTTGAAGAAAGATGTTCTTTAATCATTGCCATATTTTCAACAAGAGGTTCATCTTTGTACGACTCACCATAAAAGGCTGCCCAATCCTTAGGAGTCTTTTTTATAAGATAAAGACGATGGTCGATTTTGGCGACCGTTCCGTCTACATCTATGATTGTTATTTTAGGTTTCATTTTTTTATCCGCACAGGACTGGGGGCAATACCCCCAGATTTCTACGGACAAACTATACTTTCTTGGCTTCGCTTGATGGTCCGAATCCAACCACCTTTGTTACAGCGTCTTTAGCTGCAGCATCACCAAGTGATTTTGCGAGAGTTGCAAGAAGACCTACATTCTGTTCTGAAACAGTCTTAAGGTGTGCTTCAAGATGGGCAATGTGCTTATCCTTTTCAGTGATAATCGCATCTGCCTTTTCCTTCTCAGCCTTACATGCTCGATCGCGTAGGAGTCCACGAGATTCAAAATCCGTGTCAACCTGTGTTGCAAGAGCTTTCTTGGTAGCAATATTAGCCTCTATCGTGGCTAGGTCTGCAGCATAAGCAGCCTTCTTCTGTTCATGCTCAACCTCAGCTGCCTGGGTTTCCTTGAACATCTTCTGCTTCTTAATGCGTGCTTCCTCCGTATGAGCCATAATCTCATCTACGGCACGATTCTTCTGAGAGCGTCTCCATTCAGAGAGCTCCTCGTCGATTTCAAGTTTACGACGATTCTTATAAAGATCTAAATCATCCTCAATACGATTTTTGGTTTTAAAGAACATATATTACAATTAATATTAATGTATAAGTGGGAATTCCCGTTCCCTTTACTTAATCTATCATACCTTCAAATCTTTTGCAAGACTTGACAAGATACAAAAAAACCGCGTTATGCGGTTCTTTTGAGTGAAGGGGCCGACTGTCCGCCAACTACTTCGAGTAAGAAGTAGCGTTTGTTGTGAAGTTCTTTAACAGATAACCATTTGCTGTAGTAGAACGATCTGACCACTGAACATTTGTCGTGGAAAGAGACGTATCCTGCGCTAGGCTAATTGTAAGAGAAGAACCCGTGGTGAAGCCTCCTACTGTACCGTAGAGGGCGTATGTCTTAGACATACCAGCACCAATCTGTTGTGTCATGGCTACTGCGCCATTTGCACCGACAGACCCAACACTGAGTCCTGAAGCCTCATCAACAACATACATATTTGTTACCGACACACTTGTCGTTGACAAATTGAATGTTACCTTTGAGAGATCAATAGAACCCTTCGGATCAGCAGTTACGCTGAAACGATAGAGAGGATTCCCTGAAGATGGAATATTCGATGTGATTGCGAGCGTCGCAAATGTTGGGATGCTCTTGTACACATAGAATGTTCCCTCAGCAGCTTTCGTAAATCCTGTTGTAATGGATCTACCGGAAGCATCAACTGCACGGAAGTTTGAACTTGCTAGTCCAACACTTACGCTTGATCCTGACTGTGCGCCAGAGGCAATTGTAGGAGTTCCTATACTCACGGTTACGTCTGCCTGATCATTAGCCGGAACGTAAATGTTAAGACCCGAGAACGAAGCAACAGTTCCTACGATAGGTTGTGTTGATGTTTGGGTATTACCATTTGCATCTAGATAAGTGACAGTGACAGCAGTAACATCATTGATGGTCCCAGCAACTGAAATGTCGAGATTCTGAATTGTGTATGCAGAACTGACTGCATTAAATTCGAACTGACCGACATTAATAGAAGCTGCGCCAGCAACAATATTTGCTGATACAGGATCTCCTGCAGCAACAGTAGCACTAAGTGAACCGGAACCAATAGTCATTGTCTGTAGAGAAACCGCAGACGATGAAGTTGTGTTGCCAGTTTGATCACCATTTCCTGATACTGAAACGGACACTACTAGAGAGCCGTTAGCCGCACCAGAAAGCACATTGCCGTAAACATCAATAGTCTTTGTCTGAGAAGCTAGAATGTCTAGGTTGACAGAATAAGAACTTGATATCGAAGGCGTCGTCACTACATTACCCAAGACAGACGAACCATCCTTAAGGGTAAGATTCGTAATCGAAGCTGCATTCGCAGCCGAAAGCGAAAGATTAATAGTGTTCACAGTTACTCCCTCTGTAGAACCAGCAGAGATCGTAAACGATCCGATGCGTGATACTGAGCCAGGAATAATAGTTTGACTACCGTAACCAGAATATCTAGTTACACTTAGAGACGAATTTGTAACGTTAATTGAATTTCCCGAAGTATCGGAAGCAGGAACATTCGCAGTGTTCAAAGACGATTGTCCTTGAGCATTTGAACTACCCGCATTCAATGTAACGATAACAGTCTGACCGTTTGAAAGATTTCCTGTTGGAGTCTTCGCGTCAGCGTAGATCTCTACATGAGAAGTCTGTCCTGCAGGTAGAACTGCCGAGGTGTTAAATGTTACTGCCGAAGTGCCGAGTGATTTTGTAGAACCAACTTGACTACCGTTAATATAAATCTTGCCATTTGCAAGAGCTACATTTGACGATACGTTAAGAGAGTTTAGTTTTACATTCTCACCTGAGACGAGAACGTCGAACGTTGCCCACTTAACACTAGACGCGCCTAGGGCGACATCTTGGTTAGGTGAAGCAGGATCGATTGACACACTGATACCTGTAGAACCAGTAACAGCGTTGATAGTGATAATAGAACCATTCACAGGAGTGAATACGTTACCATTAACTGTCATCGTGACTGGCTGACCAAGTTGCGTGTCTACGAACATTGCATCTGAAGAACGCTGCAACGAAAGTTCGATAGTGCGAGACGATCCTCCAACAATATCACCAACAACCTTAATTGTGTGGTTCTGAGTGTTAAGAATCGCAGGATTTGCACTGAAGTCAAACGTTGCTGTTCTGTCAGAGAGAATAGCAGCACTTCCAACCTGTACACCATCTACATAGAGGCGAAGGTTTTGGACCAAACTCGAATCAATAGAACCAAGATTTGTCAATTTAAGTGAAGACAACTTAACTGGGTTCTGATTGATAGAGACTGTCTCTTGCCATAGAGGATAATTACTCTGTGGGGAGATAGATGCTGTGGACTGGCTAACAGACGAGAAGTCAACCCCTGCTAGAGTGGCTGCCGACACAGTCTGATAACTAGAAGAAATCGGGAAGACTACGGAAGAATCTAGGGTACCATTTGAAGAAACGGAGACCAGAGAAACTCCAATTTGCTGTCCCGAAGCTGAACTGTCGATATCAGAACGAACTGAAGCTACGTACGTACCGCCTGCAGGCACTGTGAAGAGTGCTGTAGGATCAGTATACGAGAACTGTCCGTTACTGACTCCAGCAGAATCAGTGATTCGTGTTACTCCATTATAGAGATACACGTTTACAAGTGTGGAATCATTGCTGACTCCTAGGCGCTTGAAGGTAAGACCGGTAACATTAATCGGAGTTGCGGTAGGATTTGAGAATACAAAGTTCCCAAGATCACCGATACCCTGACCCGCTACAAGCACTGTACCATTAGGAGAAGTTGAAGAAATAGCAACCTTCAATCCATTCCCAACCATAGTTACTGGAGTAAACGAAGAAGAGGAAGTTGAAGCTGCCTTTGCTAGAACCGCTGCCTGTGTGAGCTTTCCGTAGTAACCTGTTGGAGCAGCAATCTTTAGATAGCCATCTGCAATAAGTTGTTTCTGAAGAGCGACCACTGCCGGTCCTGTATCACCAATCTTGAAAGAGGGCGATACTACTACCGGAGTACCATTTAATGCGGCACTAACATTTGCAATCGTCGCACTATCTGCTCCAAAAGAAGCGAGAAGTGAAAGGATTGACTGGACCTGTGAACCAGTAAGGCCCGCCGCAAAAGCACTCGACGCGAACGCCAAGGCTCCCACTGCAAGCGCAGCACTAGTCACAAATGTCTTTAGTTTAGACATAATGAATAAGATTTAATTAGCTAATTAACCTGATAAATTTAAGAAGAGGGAAGAGGAGATGCATCCCCCATCCTTCCCTTCCTTCTTACTCTTAATGATACTACCTAGTGTCAAATAAGTCAACTCAATTTATTGAGTGACTTTTATAAGTCAACTCAATTTATTGAGTGACTTTTATAAGTCAAACGACTTTTCTAGTCCTCGATGCACTCAACTTTTGATCCCTCTTCGTCATTATCTTTTCCCTCTTTTTCAAATCCGATCCTACCGCCAAAATCTGCTGATGATGGATGACCATTTTCAAGATCTTTCAACACCTTAATTGTTTCATCGAACTTGTTGCCAAGACATTGTGTACTAATGAGAAGCTCTGCCAATCCTGCAAACGTAAGTCCTTTTGTTTTCTTAACCCAAGTCTCAAGTTTCGCCTTAGGCATCTTCGGAAGTTTCACACAGAAATATTCTCTACGAGAAGTTTCGCTTGGTGATTCTATTTTGTAGACACGATCAAAACGACGTGGACGAGAAATAATCCGCCGATCAAGATTCTCTGGATAATTTGTGGTGGCGATATTAAGCACACGATCGATTTGGTTTTCACCGTCAAGGATGGACAGTATCTCATCCTCTCCGTATTTACGAATGATGGCGTCGATGTCTTCGAAGACACAAACCACTGGACGATCAGGTTCAGTCTGTCGGAAGACCTTCAATCCAAGGTTAAAGAACGCAGGATTACCACAGATGAAAACTATTCCATCATTTTCTATCACATTACTCATGATCTGTCGCACTACAGACGATTTCCCAACGCCCTGACTTCCATATAGAAGGTATCCACGCGAATGGAGAAAGCCATTTTTACGAAATGTTTCGTTCTTAACCCAGAAGTTAGTAATTTCCTCTATGATTTGTTTTGACAAACCCTCAGAAACCTTCATATCTGTGTCACTTTTTATCTGTCTACGGAAATAAATTGGTTGGTCATCTTGATTATCACGCGTTATTGTATAGGCTCCGGGCGCTAGTTTCTTGCGAGTGAGACTGAAGGCTTTAAATGTGTCAGGACGCACCAACCCCCACTGTGTAGGGCGAACTACCTTATCTTCTAATTCGTCTGGACCCCATACCCCGTTCTCTTCTATGTGTTTTGATTTTGAAATTGCTTGTGGTGTATTCATATCTTTTTATGGTACCATGCCAAATGTTGTCTTGTCAAACCCTCTTACTCCCCACTCTGGAGGAAAGATAGAACGAGCCGCATCATCTCGTTTTCGATCTTTCTTTTTTGCTTTTCGAAAGACTGCAACTACGCGACAAAGTTGTAAAAATTCTCCCTTGTTAGGATCACGAACCATACCTAGAGCGAGGACATCCATAGCTTTCGGATCACCTTCGGCACTAAAAAGCTCTTCAATCCCCTGCGGTGTGAAACGCCAATAGTCCTTTGGGAAAAAATGAGGATCCCATATGAATGGTGCGGTTACAAAAAGCAGCGCGTTGTGCCGTAGACTATCTCGAATATTATGTGCCACAAGAAAGGGATCACTACAATGCTCAAGCAGATCCATACAAATACCAACGTCATACTTAGGACCCCGTAAGGGTTTGCGCAGATCTACCCCACTATCAAAATCCAGAGCGTGATAATTAAGTCGGCCCGCACCTGCCAAACTTTTCTTAACAACCTGGGGAAAAATCACTGTGTCAGGATTATCTATTCCACCATAATCAGCGATGCGAGCCTCTGGCTTTATCTCGTCGCTATAGGCGTTTAAAAACCACATCAAATATTTGAGTGTTGTGAGTGTCATAGCCTGCGGCAAGCCACTGAGCCTACTTAGTGGCCTCTATAAGTAGGAACCCTATAATGAGCACAGCTTTGCTGTCCCACGCGGGGGATGCTGACGCTCCTCGGATCTTGGGTACCTGCTGACCATGACTGCAGTGGGCTATCCTAATATTCCTCGCTTCGAATCCTATTGCCTGCATCATCAGACCCATGTAGGTTTCGTTGAAACAAGACTTGTGATATTCGCCGTCATGTTTTTGATTCCCATAAAACATCTGAACCATCTGAAAGAAGTCCTCCGGCCCGAAGGGTGCCCCACTACCGATCCTCTCTGTCCAGACTTGACACATATCATCCATGTCGGGAATAAACAAGACAAGTTTGCCTCCAGGTTTTAGTACCCGGTACATTTCGGCTACAGCTTTTTCTACGTCACAAAACTTTAGGTGCTCCAGGGCTTCCATCGACTCAATATAGTCTACAGAGTTTGCGTCTATAGGCAAGTCTAGCATGTCTGCCTGAAGGAAGGATGCTCCGCGCGGGTAGAGAGCGTTGGCACATGGTCCTGTGTGAGACGTTGCCCCCTGACGAAGTTGCTCTTCTGTAAAGTACTTGTCAATATTGATGAAGTCTTTAAAGAGGGTGATGCCGCAACCAATATTGAGGAGGACCTCAGACTTTTTAGACTTAGGCTTCGCCTTAGGCTTAAGCTTCGCCTTAGACTTAGGCTTCGCCTTAGGCTTAAGCTTCGCCTTAGGCTTAAGCTTCGCTTTAGGCTTAAGCTTCGCCTTAGGCTTAAGCTTCGCCTTAGGCTTAGCAGGCTTAGCCACTAGTTTCTTTTTGATCATAGTTTCATATTACGCGCGATTAGAAGGACTGTCAAGATGTCAAAAATTTGAAAAAAAATTTTAGGGTACCCATTGAGTTGTATAAAAGTAGGGGAGGTACTTCATTTCGTCATTTCGTGGGCGAGTGATAGAGATTTTTACAAATCTGGACGCGGTTACAGTACCAGGAGAGGAGGTTCAATCTGGCAAGGAGGTGAAGTGACTACTCCCCCCTAGTGTCTTTCTGAAGGAGTACGACTCTGTATATGTATAGAAGCGTAGATGATTATATGAGGACATGGTTCCCTAATACATTACGACTCTATATATGAGAGGTATATCTTAGGAGATGCCTCTCAGTCTTGCTAGCGCTTCAGCTAGCTACCTTATTCGCTAAACGATAACATCGTATGGCAACAACACAGAACGGCGCGGCCACAAAGCCAGCCACCAAGCTCGTACCGGTAGGTCGAGCGTGGAAGAATGTAACAGGCGCTAATAGCAAAGCTCCAGGCACGGAGTTTCTCACACTATCGATTGATAGTGGACGTAACTCTCCTGGTAACGTAACTCTTAGCCCTGGAGATCGCGTAATCCTCTATCCGAATATCAAAAGAGAAGGAAAGAAGGATGCAGATCTCAGAGCATTCGTAGAAGTGGCTGCTTAAGCCACTAAGTCGCAGCTTAATGCTACGCAAGTCTTAAGACGCAGTTTGATACTACGCGAAGAGAAGCCAGCAGAGATGCTGGCTTTCTTTTTGTGCTGTGGTGAGGTGAGACGTAGTCTACGACTCTATTTTGTGAGGGAGCTTTAGTTCCCTCATTATTAATAATCTTATGATTATGCTTAATCTAAGAAAGAACGAACCGCTGACAATATCAGCTGGTGACGTAGTAGTAGAACAAAGAGACAAACTCGAACTGGGCACTAGATATACACTAAGCATCAGACCATATAATCCCGCACTTAGACGTGTGGTCTTTCTTAATGTGTACTCAGGACAACGAAAAGCAACGTGCAGTGCAAAGCTAGACATGGTCGAGAAAGCTATTGTTGGCAACTTCGCGCGCAAAGTAGCGCACGGATATGTAACGTTGATGGTATGATTAACTATTCTTATAGTCCGATTACCGTTATAAGTAGGTTTATAAACTATGTATTCGGGAAAAACACAGTTCTAAAACTAGAAATCGCTTCGTGGCAATCAAAAGCAGATATAACAGACTATGATGACGAGAGTGGTAGTAAATACGACGAAATAGCCCTTAAAATATTAGTCGATGAAGCCCGCACTCTGCTACTAAGAGCTAACCTATCGTTATAAAAGACGATTATATCAATGAGATCTATGACGAATGCGATCCCATAGATACAGCAGACTTGTCAGAAGAAGAAGACATTATTTATCCAAACTTAAATGAAGAACTATGAAATCTTCCCACGTAGAAGATATGGCTTAATATATGTCACACATTAATGATGGTGTTGAGTGCTGTGGAATTAAAGAAATAGATCGCATCTCAGGATATCTTCCTGACCGCATTCTAAAAGACATTTGCCAAGATTGGTTTGATGACACGCCAAGAGCTTTTCTTATCTTCTCTTGTACAAACACAGAAAAGGCAGGAAAAAGATTGGCTAATTACATAAAAAGAAACGATCTTGGTGTAACACACAGAATGAGACCAAGACTCAATCCAAACAGTGGAAACATTCTACACATGTGGGTATGGTCTGTGAACAACAGAAAGTTCAAGAAGTTCGGAAAGAAAAAAAACTGGTATCAAAAAGAGTGGTGTTAGTTGTTTTGTTACGACTCTATTTTTGGGTTTTTGGTTTTTATATAATTTTCCCAAAAGCCTGAATAATTCCCAAACATTAAACGATTAGTGTTTGGGTGGGGTTAGGATAGGAGATGCTGCTCGCATTTGAGAGCAATGTTCTTTCATAATGTCTCAAAGACAAAACCTCCACAATCCTTCTACCTGACCCTGCCCAAGCACTTATCATAACAAGATAGTGCTTAATTAGCAATAGCCTAGACAAACGTCGATTTTAGGAATATAATAAAGAGAATTCCTAAGATTTGTGCGCCACTATTAATCTAACATATATTTTTTATTTATGAGTACAATTGATTACGCTTCAGTCGCAACTGCAGCAAAGGAGAAAGCGCGAGACATTCTACGTGCACAAATGATTGTCCGCATCCAAGAGCGTGTAACAGAGGCAAAGAAGAACGTAGCCACTGCTATTCGCCATTATTCAAAGGTCATCGTTGACGCAGCTGAAGAGGCAACTGAGATTGCTGAAGCTAAAGTCAAGTCAGATGCCCACCGTGACGCAATGCGTCAAGCTCTCGGCAACGTCCCAGGTATCAGCGCGGATGACATTGCTGCTGCATCAGCATCTCTAGAGGATAAGTATAAGGAACAGGACAAAGAAGATGCTGAGGAAAACAAAGAAGCAGCAAAAACTCTAGCCAGTATGCTTGAAGAGGCAGGTAAGGATATCAAAGATACACAAGATGAGCTCGCTCGTGCTCTTGATAACCTTGACAAGGCTAAGACCGGTGAATTGAAAGTTGATAAGGACGCTCTCAAGAGTCTTTCTCAGAAGATCATTGAAGAGACCGCCAGTGCGCCAGACGACGTAGTTTAACCTACTGAGTCATTTATTCGTTGCCCCATTGTGGGGCGACACATGGAAATGGCTATCCACAATATCCTCGCCTAACTAAGAGGTAAGCAGAACTGTATAACTGGTTGTTATTCACCAGTAAAGAATAACCTGCAATGTATTGCCCCGTTTCCAGATGTCGCTTCATGATGGGGTTTTATTATTAAACATGCCAGAAACAGAAATCAAACCCACAATTAAATATCTGCATCCAACTTGGGGAGCTGATCCTGAGTTCTTTTTCGCAAGAAAGAACTTAGTGGGTAATCCAAGTTCAATCATAGGTGCAGAAAAAATCCTCCCCAAAGAAGGAATAAATACATCTGGAGGTAAATTGATTATAGATGGTATTCAAGCAGAGCTGAATCCATACTTCAATCGCTGTCGTCAAAGTTTCTCTTATAGAATCCATGAACTATTCCAAGGAGTCCAAAGACAAATAGCTGGTAAACGTATCACCATCAATTGGAATGTTTTGGTTAAAGTAACCAAAAAGGAAATGGATTCTCTAAGTCCAGATAGCAAACGCTTTGGATGTTCTCCTAGCTTAAATGCATATGGAAACTATCCCCAGCTTCCAGACGCCAGTAAATATCTTTATCGAAGTGCCGGTGGTCATATCCATCTAGGAACATCTCCTGGATCATCAGAACAATGTGTAATAAACATGCTTAAAGATGGTAAAGAAGCTGAAAAGATTGTAAAGATCCTGGATATTATCGTTGGTAACACTTGTGTACTTCTCGATCGTGATGAAGGAGAAATCGAGAGACGAAAGTATTATGGGCGCGCAGGAGAATATCGTATTCAACCTCATGGTATTGAATATAGAGTTCTAGGCAACTTCTGGTTGAAAAACTATACACTCATGAGTATGGTTATGGGACTATGTCGCCAAGGTCTCGGCTTTGCAGAGAATAAGAAAGCAGGCAAAGAATTGATGGCAGCCGTGAATGAACTCGAAATCGTTCACGCAATTAATAACAATGACTTTAACCTAGCGCTGGCTAACTTCAATAGAATCAAACCAATCATTATAAAATGGTGTCCTAATTTCACTGGACACAGTTTGAACGACAGAAGTATGCCAGCATTTGAAAAGTTTATTGAGAAAGGTATTAAGAAATCATTCAGAGGTGATCCTCTTAAGCACTGGTCGAACTATCGTTTCACCTATGAAGATAAAGGTTTTGAAGCTTATCTAGAACGTAAATCATGACTGAAACAACAGTTGAGCCTGTGGTAGAAGAACCAAAAGTTAAACCCGCTTATGAATTCCCATTCAAAGTGGGCGCTGACCCTGAGTTCACTGTAGTGAGTGGCTCTCGACCAATTAGTGCAATAGAGATCTTCACAACTTTCTTCAAAGGAGAAGCAAAGACACCTGCTGGATTTGCATTTCCTGGAGGAGATATTGGTTGGGATGGTCATAATGCTACTGGTGAGCTTAGACCAGATCCAGGCACACCACGAGAAGTTGTGGCTAATATGAAATCTCTATTCAAACAAGCTGCCGATAAGATTCCATTCGTAGACATGTCCACCCTCACCATTGCTGCAAGTGCTGGTGGTCATATCCATCTCGCCATTCCAGAAGACTTCAATCAGATGTGGCGTAATAAAACTGAAAAATGGGCAGCTATTGAACGAGCTGTAGGAACTTTCATCATTCTAATTATGATGGGAGAAAACAAACTGTCAAGTCAATTGAGAAAGGGATTCCAATCTGGCCACTATGGTGAGCTATTCGATTTCAGAATAGACACTCCGAGATTCAAATTCCCTAGCGGTGCTGATGGATTCACTCTTGAAGTTCGAGCTCCAGGAGCTGAGTGGGTAACCACAGAAAAGATTGCTCTCGGGACGTTGGCTTATATGGCAATCTGTTGGGACAGCATTCTCAAGGGCAACTTGAAACCTGTCGGGCCAGTCTTGTTCAGAAGCCGGAAACAAGCGAAGGAGTATCTTCCATTTCTTCTAGATAATTATGTGAACATTCAGAAATCTTATCTGGACAAAATTCGTCCCTTCGTACGAGCTCATCCTGCTTATCCTGAATATAAAGCAGAACTTGAACTTATAATGTCTCCATCTAGAGTAATGGAAGAGAAAGTAAAAGCCCATTATTCTATTAATGAAGGTTGGGGTTTCACACAAGGATCTGCCAAGATCCCTATAACATCCTTCTTTAAAGATGAAGAGATCGAAGAAAAGACTTCTAAATTCCCTGAATCAGTAATCAGAAACATGAGTCAGTTCGCTTGGAATGAAGACCTGAATGTTGAACAATTTGCCACAGCATTATCTAAGAGGTGTATCGCGCTTGGATGGAAACCACAGCATGAATATTATCTCTTCGGTCTTAAGAAAGGTCTGAACGCTCTTGTAATGAGAGATGAAAATGGACTCTTTATTGCGGGTCATGAAATAATAACCACAATAGAAGATTTCTCTCTCTTGTCAAGTAAGTTTGATCGAATAGGAAACAAAAATGAAGCTGTTCCTATGTATGGTCGAGTGTTAAATGCTCGTACTGGAAAATTAATCAGCTCCAAGGATAACCGAAGAGTAATGATTGGTCTTCCATATGAAATGAGAAGAAAAGGAGATATTAAGCCCCTAATCAGACTTGTGCTTAAGTTTGAAAAGTCTCCTAAAACATTCATTCCATTAGACTCAGCAACTCTATCCCCTGGACCAAGTCCTCTTCTTGAATCTATGAAGAAAGAAGAAGAGATGGAGGTAGGACTAGAGAGAGCTGAATCTAGAGCTGACAATCCTAGACAACTAAGCAATGATGCTGTACAAGCTGAAATGGAAACTAATCCTGGAAGCTACTCTATTGATTCTGCTATCAGTGGTGTAATTAGAGATCTATCAAGAGCAATGGCCCCATATTCTGGATCACCATTCGTGAAAATAATTATACTCATGCAGAATAATGATCGATGGAATTGGAATGTAGACCAAGCAGCACGAGAAGAAGTTGCTAGAGAACTTGTAGAATATTTAAGCGATACATCCAATGGACGAATCACCCACTCATTATCTCCAGTAGCAAGATCATATCTTATTGGAACAATTAATCATAACAACGCGCAAGCGTCATTCTAAATATGTGTGGACTAATCGGATGGGTAAGTAAAGACAAAAAGATACCGCCTGCTCGCGCTATCGACTATGTTGTAAATCAATTTGAAGACCAACAAGGAAGAGGTACTCGTGGGTTCGGTATAGTAAAAATAGATGATAAAGGAATTGTAAGTGTAGATCGTGCAACTGAGGCAGCAAAGATGTTTCATGACATGTATACTGACCCTCAATCTCGTCACATATTATTCCATCATCGAATGCCAACTTCTTCAGATAATCTAATGAGCCAAACTCATCCAATGGCAATAGAGAATGAAGAGTTGACATATAAATGGCTCATCGCTCACAATGGTGTGATCAGTAATGATGAGGAATTGAAGGCTGTTCACGAGAAAGCTGGCTATCTATATGAAACAGAATATAGAAAAGCTTGGGCAGCTAACAGCGCCAGTTATACCATGAAGTTCAATGATAGTGAAGCCATCGCTATTGAACTAGCTAGATTCTTCGAAGGCAAGATTCCTGATATTGGTGCCAAAGGAGGATTCACCTTCTGGGCAATATCTAGAACAAAAGATGATAAGATCCATCAAATCCTACTAGGCACAAATGGATATGCAGGTATGAAAATCTGGGAGTCTAACTCTGGCTGGGCTTTCGCTTCTGAGGAAACTCTAGGTCAACCATTAGAGAAAGATGAAGTGGTAGTTCTAGAAGCTGTCTATAAAGAAGGCGGTCTAGTAACGTTCACTAAACTCAAGAAGACTATCACGATGAAATATACTCCTGAACCGCCAGCTAAACAGGAGTCTTATAGTGGTAGAAGCATAGGCTTTGGAACCAATAGAAACAAGGTGTCTGATGCAGATCTAAAGAAAGGAATGACGGATGCCGGATACGAGTGGAACAAAGAAAAAAATATGTGGCTATTACCAAATAGAGGAGATAAATCTAAAACAGAAGACGAATATAAATTCGTATCTCAGTCCCACATCGTTCATCAAATGATGAGTGGGCCACTAGGTAAAGTATTCACTGACTCTAATGACCATGCAGCTATTGAAACCCTAGAAGGGAAAGGAATTATTAAGGATTTCAATCTAGCCATAAGCATGGGAGATCTTAAGAGAGCAAATGAACTCTTCGTAGAAGGTATAGGCCTAGTCACCCAAGAAGTATCTTATGATGAATGTCTAGAAGAAGCTCTCGAAGAAAAAAAGTTTGATCTCTCGAAATGGAAGACTTTCGACGATATTGACAAGGTGGGGCGGGAGCTCACTAATGTAAGAATGAGCGAGATCGCTGGGGCATATGTGCCAGTGTTTCAATTCTGCACTTATTGTGAAGTTGTTCTAGCTTTGGCTGCAGCATTCACAAACCCAAAGACTGATGCAGAAATATGTGACAATGAAAATAATGATGCGATATCCGAAAACTTCGACAAGGATATCGAAGAAGCCTTCCCAAGCAAACCAGCTGGTGCCGTAGTTAAGAACGATTCCTATGCACTAACTATTCTAGAAAGGATTAATAAGCCTCAGGGAGTTCGGGCTCTGGCTGATGCAGCCATGGGTAGAGATGATGAACGTATCACCGACGCTGAATTTACAGAAGTGTCTAGTGTTCAAACTCCAGTAGACGTACTTGAAGGAGAAGCGGAGTTAATGCTAGAAGCACTAAGTAACACTGGAGATGATAAAGATCCATTCGAAATCCTAGAAGAAGCTGAAGGAGTTGGTTCCACAATTCTGAATGCCACCGAGATGCGTGTTGATGAATATCTAAGGAAGGTTGTTAATATTGCTGCTGAGGAAGGGCTTCCTCTTCAGATAGGATGGCACATCAATAACATCAAGACTGAAATGGATAAGTTTCGCTCCCGTTGTGAAACACTTGCCCATATTGTCAAGGCAGCTAAACTCTCGCCGGCTTATGCTGACGAAATGGATTATGACGACGATGACCCGGGATACAAGTAAATATCCGACTAAGAAGCAAATCTTGGCAGAACCAAGACCAATATATCCAATTGGTCTAATGACAAGAATAAGTGACTGGAAACGAAGATGCTACAGAAATTGGCCCAATAGAATAGACCAAAGATTCTGCCAGCAAGCATTAGTAAATATCATCACTGATGCATATAACGCCCAACCAGTCTACGTAAAGGAAGGAGAACCAACAAGATATGTAGTCGGTGAATTCGATTACTTTATCTTCGTAAAGGATGGCTCAATTATAAGCCTCTTCCATGAACTCGCTCATCATCTCTTCGGTCCTGATGAACTGACAGCCTGTCGATGGTCTGTCTGGCTTTATCAACTTAGATTCCGAAAGGACTATAACAAACTTGTATGGAACAAACACCTGTTAGTCAAGCCACTATCTTCAAAGCGGGTAGTCGCACAATCACCGTCACACCACAAGGTGGCCACTATCGTGTAACTATTAGACAAGATAGTTGGATAGTAGTCAAGGTTGGCTTACGCCCTCGCACTGCCGCTGGTGTTATTCTTAAGTGTCTCAAACATAACACTAAGCAAGAGCTCGCTGGTCCCGTAGGAAGGATAGGCCACATTAGAACTGTCCTAAGTGACACGTTCTATAAGCTCAATGGTGTCGAGTGGATCGCCATGAGCATGCTCCACGGTGTACGCCCTATTATCTTGAAGGCTCCTGGTCTATTCAGACAACGCCTGATCTATATTGAACCCACAGATAATTCTGAAGTATTCAACCTAAGAGTTGTAGATCCAATATCCAGTCATCGGACCGATCCAGTTGCCATAAGTTCTGAAGTGGCCACTGAAGCTATTAGAACATTTAATCAAGTTAACATCGATCACCATGGCTAAACGTAAGAAACGTGGCTCTAAGTATCTATGGGGTGAACCCTCTAAAGAAGAAACACTACCTTTCTGTCTGCGTCAGACAACTTGGGGCTTGAAGGATAGACCAAACCTTAGGAACGTCCATCCTCACGACGCTGTAATAATCTGCCCCCTCTGTGGCAAAACTGAAGAAGACTGTGATTGCTACTGCCCAGATTGTGCGGAACTTAGAGAGGACTGTTTCTGCGAGCATGATAATGACGATGATTAAGATGAACCAGAAATAAGAGAAGTCTTCAATATTACCGTCAACCCAGATGGCACCGTAACTAGAGAGTTCGCTGTAACTGAGGCTGAACAAAACGCTTCAGATCAAGAGAGTCAGTAACGTCAGTAATGAACTAAGCCAGTTGGCCCACTGCCCGCTGGCTTTTTTTCATGTGCTGTAGTTACTTCGTAACGTCAGATCTAAAAAGTTCAGAGTTTAGGTATCTTGGAATCTATGTATGTAGAAGGTACTGAAACGTTTTAAATATTTTTAATAAACGATATTTATAAGGAAAGTCAAGGGGTAGATTGTTTATTTGCCGGCCCCAGTTCAAAAGGAGGGTCAAATAAGAAAAGTTGGGGGCTTTTGGAGCTCCTTCCACAGCTCAAGTTGGGGTCTGATTTTCTAAAAATTGCCATTTTCGGAAAAGTTCAGGGTTTCGGGGATCTCCCTTTTGAAGGTGATCGAACCTTTTTGGGTAAAAACAGCCCTTTTCAAAGTGCAACGATTCCAAAAATCGTCGATCGTTGCAAGACCGTTGCAGACGATTATACGGCGTACCTAAGCCGTAAAACACAAAAGTGCAACCCGTGCTACTGTGCAACGATGCTATCTACATACTATATACAATAAATATATATAATTATACAATACTCATTAGAGTATAGGTTGCATAGATTGCACCAGTGATAGTAGGGCCAAGGTACGCCATATTTTTTCGATGCAATGGTGTGCTATGATATGTATTGGGAGTTTTAATCATTGCACACCATAATTTTATGACAAATCAACTCTTGACAACCTCCGTGGTGGGGGTATACTCAATTAATAATCCTAAATCAAATTTAACATGAAAGATAAAGAAACTGAGAATGAGTTCATCAAGGAATATGGAGAAAAAAAGATATGGATGAATTGGCGCCTTGAGGAACGAAGTATCCAGGAGGGTGGTGAGAAACGTCGAACCAAAGTACCCTATCGGTACGACGGTTCCTACGGTTCCTCAACCGACCCAAACACTTGGACCACATATTCCGTAGTTGACAAGGCGCGTCCAAACTTCCTAGGCGACCTTCACTACAAAGAAGGAGTAGCTCCCATCCTTGCTGGGGGTGTTGGTGTTGTCTTTGAAGCAGAAAATATAGTTGCGGTAGATCTTGATCACGTCATAGCTTATGGGCCTGATGGCGATCCTATCCTTGACGTGGCGATACAACCATTCGTAGAAACAGCGTCCACCTATATGGAGAAGTCACCTTCAGGCACTGGTATACACGCATTTTTCAAATTAGATGAACGCTATGTTCCAATCTTAAATCGCACACCGAAAGAATACAAACTTCGTGGAGAACCCGAGGTTGAGATTTATGCGTCTGGTCGTTACTTTACCTTTACTGGCGATACCATCTGTAATGTTCCTGTCTGTAGTGTCACGACAGAAGAGCTAGAGGAAATCCTGGCTTTGCTGGGCTATCCTTGGGGAGGTCGTAAGGACGCTTCACAGGGTGAAACTGCTTCTCTTACTCCTATTTCTACAGGAGCTAGCGTCGCAGACTACGACGATCTTCTAGAAAAAATGTTTGCCTCAAAGAATGGGAAAGCCATTCGTGCACTCTGGGACGGTGATCTTTCCGAATATACGGGCGACCACAGCTCCGCAGACTTAGGGCTTTGCTCACACCTTGCTTTTTGGTTTGGTCGTGACGCAACTCTAATTGAAAAAGCTTGGATGAGCTCTCCATTGGGTGCGCGCGAGAAGACACAGAAGCGACCAAACTACAGAGAACGCACTATTGACAAAGCAATAAAAGGGTGTCGTGAAGTTTATGAAGGGAGTAAGTCTCATTGCGAAGCTGGAGCGCCTGTTGTCAATGACGATGAGGTGGAGAGGGTTCTTGCTACACTACAATCTAAACCTGGTGTCAAGGGTCGCTTAATCTATGACAATAACGAAGAAAATATCATACGTATATTTAAAGAAGATCTATATCTAAAAGATCGCTTCCGCTACAACAGCTTCTCATATATGACAGAAGCCCTAAACGAGCGTGGGGTTTGGGAAGACTTATGCAAGGCTTTTATCATAAATGCCCAAGTTTATATCCAGCGCACCTATTACCCACACTTCGCAAATGTAAGCTACGCAAAAGTAGAAGCTTCCGTAGTAGCGTATGCACGCCACAACCAAGTAAATCCAGTGCGCGACTACTTCACATCATTCGAGTGGGACCGGTCCCCCCGTCTAGATTCTTGGATGTACAAAACGTATGGCACGCCGGATGATCCCCTCCACCAGGCCATAGGGGCTAATTGGATCAAAGGTCTCATCAAACGCGTGGTTCGTCCTGGATGTAAATTTGACGAGGTTCTTGTTCTAGAAGGGCCACAGGGGTGGAAGAAAACAACCTCTCTAGCCGTGCTAGGGGGTGAATGGCACGTTGAATCCACTGCGCGCGTAGATGGGGCGGCAGCCAAGGATTTTGCAATGCTTCTTGCTCACAATGTGATAGTAGAGCTTGCAGAGGGTGAGACTCTTAATCGCACAGAAGTTAGGGAAATGAAAGCCACTATTACTAAAACTGAAGACCAGGTGCGCCTTCCTTATGAATCAGGCTGGAGCAGGATGAAGCGTCACTGCGTCTTTGCTATGACCACAAATGATACAGAGTATCTCAAAGATGATAGTGGGAACAGACGTTTCCTCCCTGTCAAACTGGAACATCCAGCTGACTTGGATTGGCTTAAAGAGAATAGGGAACAGATTCTAGCCGAAGCATACTTCCGCGCCATAAAAGATGGCGAGACTACTTGGGAGTACCCAGAGGAGTTGACAGATCTCCAGGAATCTCGTATGGATAGTGAGGGCCATGAGGAAGAGCTTATCTCTTGGTATGCTGACTTTGCGCGAAATATAGAAGATGGCGTTACCGTCTTGCAAGTCTATCAAGCCGTGTGGCTTGGTAATGCACCTCTAGGGCGCGATATGCCAGGATACATGAATAGAAAGATTGGAGGTATGCTACGCAGAATCCTGTTCCTAGAAAAGAAACAAGTGCAGATAGGTGGAGTACGAAACAATAGGTGGTACCCAACTACAAAGACACTCAAACTAATTAGTAAAGCTTCACTCTTTAGTAAAGATGACTTTGTCACCAACGAAGCTGTAGAGGCTGAAGGTGTTGACGACTAAGCAACTTTATTGTGGGGGTTCATTGACATGTTCTGGACTTCCGCCTTTAAAGCGTGCATCTTCTGAACATAGTCTTGTGGTTCCACAAGAATCAGTCCTTGTAGATACTTCTGTCGTGCATCACGTAGTTCAGGTGTCTCTGTGAACTTGAAGTAACCGACAGGGTTATTCTTCGTGCCCTCGATTTGGTAGTCTATCCCCTCCATATAAAATTTGAGGGTAACCAGTGTAGCTGCTAGATACAAATCCCGCGTGCAATAGATGCCTCCGTCTTGTAAACCTTCTTTAATAGCCTTTGGCTCATTGTTTTTATCTGCCATAAAATAAATTTATTCTTGTATTAATATCAACCTCCATTGGTTAATGGATTCATTATAGCTAGCAACGTGAAACCTGTCAAGGTATTGACAAAGGTAGCCCCGGGGTATACACTGGCTATAGTACTGGGTAAGCAGGCATGTCTTACTTGGTACTAAACAAAGTTGGCTCAGTGGCTTACGAGGATTAGCGCGGGAAGGTTTATTGGGAGAGCTAATAGCTCATTTTTTCTCCGAAACCCAATAAGTCTATTTTACAACCCGAGAGGGTAAGAAGGTAAGATTATCGTTCATCTTACCTTCGATGTGACCATTCGGTAACTCGTGGTCACATCGAAGGTCGGATATTATAAAAAATTATTAAAAATTATGGCAAAAGAAGTAAAAAATATCACAGCAGCGGAAAGGGTATTGACAATTTATACCAAGAACTTTAATGTACTTGATAAGCGTGAACAAGAGATCATAGAGAAATACTATGGGTTCGGATCTTATTCTCGTCACACTCTAGAAGAGATAGCAGTTGAACTTAAGATGACTAGAGAGCGAGTGCGACAGATCAAGTACGACAGTATTCAGAAACTTAATAAAGTTAATAAAACTAAATGATTATGACAATTTTAGATTGTTTTGCATTTATAGGATTATTGTTTGTTTTAACCTTTGTAATCTCAGCTGCATGGCATTTAGCAAAAAATATCTATTCAAAATAATATGAGAACTAAATTTAAAGCATATAATGTTAAAAAAGATAAATTGAAGTTTCTTTTTCTACCTGTCTATTGTGGTAAGTGTTTAACTCGTTTTTGGTTAGAAAAAATGATGTTCCATTGGTCTGGGAATTGGTGGTTTACAAATGGTTGTCCTCTTTGTGGCGGCCTTCTTTGGAACACAAAGGAGAGTGCTATTTCTTGGCCTTCTTTGGCACACAAAGGAGAGTGCTATTTCTTATCATAATAAAAACTAAATGATTATGAAACACATCTATTATTTTGTCAAAGGACTAATAAAAATAGTCTTTCTACCAATATTCATATTAGTAGTTCTCTTCCTTTCTTTAGTTGATTTGTCTTATGTCTTGGGGGGAGGAGGGAGAGATGGTAATTGTGAAATGTTAGCAATGAAATTCTTTGAAGAATATTTATTCCTATGAAAAAAATTCCAACAGGTTACATCTGGGTAGAAACCAAAAAGAATACAAATATATTCTTTGGTAACAACAGTGAGGGGCACTACGAAGAAGTAAAGATCTTAGGTTCCGAGTATGTAAGTAGTCGTAATTTTCTCAAGGAATATCTAGTAAAAAGAAAGAATGGTGAGATATTAACAGTATTCAATATATACACATGAAAAATGATCCCCTTATCATAGATCTAACACCAAAAGTCCTAGAGGCTTCACGAGGCTACCCGAAGAAGTTCGGCCGCTATTCTTGTTCCATGTTGTACAACATGTTGGAGGCGTCCAAAATTCCATGGGGAATTCCTCCTGCAAAATACTTCGATATTGAGGATATTGACTTTTCCAGCGCAATGCGTATGATAAAGGGGATACAGACTCATGAGCTCGTCCAGAAATATCTCCCCAAAGAAAGGAATGAAATCAAATTCGAGTACGACTATATCGTTGACGGTGAAAAGAAGTTCACCGTTGTCGGTAAGGTCGATCACCTCCCAGATGATTCGGTCTGGGAATTCAAAACATCAGAAAACATCTTTGCAAAAAGTAAAGATTACCACGACCACCAAGCCAAACTCTACTGCACGATATGCAATCGGCCGGAAGCCTTTATCTTTCAACCACTTGAGACAGATAATAGTCTAATTCTTAAGGAAATAGGCCATGTTTTGCGCGATGACGCTTGGTTTGAGAGCGAGATGAAACGCTTGCTCAACTACCACGAGAGACTCGCTTTATTGATGAAAGAAAATAATTAAAAAATTATGCCTGCTTATACGAATAACCCCCAATCCAGTGATGAAATGAGTGATCCTAATCTCACTAGTGCTTTTGATGCTCTTGATGAGAATCTTCGTCGATCACAATCATCAAGTCCATTTGCAACACTTAGTCCTGAACAAATGCAGGCAATACGTTTTTCTAGTGCTGCAGGGGATCCCGGCCAGATAAGATCTAGTTCGTCTATGCAACACAGTTATGTTTCAGCAGGCACTACTATTGGTGGTAGTGGCGCTATTGGCGAAAGAGGGCGTTTTGGTGACTATCCAATTCCATCCTTAAATTGGGATGGAAGAACCATAACTACAGATTCTATTATTCAAGATATGGGTCGTCCAATTAGTCAACCTAAAGAAAAAGAATCATCCTTCCAATTATGTGATGACGCAGGAACCCTTTGGGATAAAAAGCCATGCATATAAATCTTTTTGCTCTAGGTTTTGTAGTGGGTCTGCTTGCAGATTTTCTTTTCCATTTACTAATGTTCTTTATAATCAACAAATATGTTAACCCACAAACAGAAAACTAAAATAGCTCGTAAGACAGGTATGCGTACACGTGAAGAGAAGAGCACAAAATTTGCAATCCGTCAACCTCGGGGAGGTATGATTTCAAGACTTTTTAGCACTCGTATGTGGTGGGAGAGAAAAGAATCTCTAAAAAAGAAGTCTCAAAAACACATAAACCCGAAGAATGAGGACTTGACAAAGATTGTCGAGGAGAGTAAGATAGAAGGTGGGAGTGAATAGTGGAGTGTTGATTACAGGTGGTTGAGCAATTCCTTGCCTGCCCGATAAAGCGAAGAAGATCAAGGAGCGTCGGTATTATGGGTGTCTTCTAGGGATAAGGAGCGTATACGCATCGGTGAAACACCGATACCATCTGCCATCAGCACTTCAAATTAATAAATAATATGAACGACTATGAAAATAGATGTAATAAACAACAAGTTCTCCTTTAGCTACGACTACACGCCGGAGGTTGTTGAGTATTGCAAAACATTTAAAAATTCATATGATAACAATTTTGAATATAGTACTACTTATAAAGCTTGGATGTTTGAAGATCTTTCAGTCCTTGTTTTATTAACAAATAAGTTTGGTCGCATAGAAATGACACCAGAAGCTTATGATTTAATAACAAAAAAAGAACAAGAAGAAAAAAGATTAGAGAAACTTTCGAAAGTTAAAACTGCTTCTGATAGTGATATTGCTATTCCTGGTCTAAAAGGAACTCTCTATCCATTCCAAAAGGTAGGAATAGATTTCTTGGTCAATACTAACTATCGAGCATTGCTCGCTGATGATCCAGGTCTAGGTAAGACCGTACAGGCCATAGGGGCCATCCTACACAGCCGTGCGGGGCGTAGCCTTATCATCTGTCCTGCCACCATGAAATATGTGTGGGAGAGTGAAATAGCAAAATGGAGCAATCTTAGCTCAATTGTAATCAATAGTGATACAGTTTTATCAGAGATAGACTTAAAAACACAAGTCTGGATTGTCAACTACGATCTGCTTAAACGTTTTATCACCTCACTGCATTCTCTGTCATTCGATATGCTCGTACTAGACGAAAGTCATTACTGTTTTCCTTATGAAACAATGATTGAAACAGAGGTTGGTCCAGTTAAAATTGGAGATATTGTGGAAAACAAAATATCTTTTACAAAGGTTTTGTCATATAATGAGACATCT
>CAITEG010000003.1 GCA_903891365.1 uncultured bacterium | reverse complement strand
TATCATATATTTGCAAAAAATATTTTTTGGTGCTACTAATATACAAAGATGAAATTATTAATTGTAGAGTCACCATCAAAAGCAAAGACTATCGAGAAATACCTCGGTGGTGCTTTTACTGTGCGTGCATCCGTAGGACACATACGTGACTTACCAAAGTCCAACAAAGATGCTATCGATATCCCCGGTGGTTTTATTCCTCGTTATGAAATTTCTAAAGGCAAAGAAAAAGTAGTTCATGAATTAAAATCTCTCGGAGAAAAAGCGACCCAAATAATGCTCGCGACGGACCCGGACCGTGAAGGAGAAGCCATCTCTTGGCATTTAAAAGAACTTCTAGATGCTGACAAGAAAATCAAAGCCCCTATCAAGCGTGTTACTTTCCATGAAATTACCAAAGAAGCAGTAGAGGCTGCTCTACAGAACCCTCGTGATATTGACCAAGATTTAGTGAAGGCTCAAGAAGCTCGCCGAGTTCTCGATAGACTTGTCGGCTACGACCTCTCTGGAATAATCTGGAAGAAAGTTCGCTACGGCCTTTCGGCTGGGCGTGTACAGTCCCCAGCACTGCGAATCATAATGGAAAGAGAAAGAGAAATCCGTGCTTTTGTACCCGAACAGTACTGGGTACTTGATGGACTTTTTGAAACAAATAAAAAAGTAAAGATAACTTTGTCTTGCGTAGAAGAACCTCGTGATAAAAAAATAGTTGATAAAATTCTAGAACTTGGCAACAAAGAAAAGTGGCAGGTAACAGATTTAAAAACCAGTGAGCAGAAGCGCCAGCCTCGTGCACCTTTCACAACTTCTACTCTCCAGCAGACAGCAAGTACACGTCTTGGGTTCTCACCTTCACGTACAATGCAAATTGCTCAAAAACTTTATGAAGCAGGACACATAACATACATGCGTACAGACAGCACGAACTTGAGTCTCGTTGCTCAGAATCAGATTATAGCTCTCGTTGAGAAAAAGTATGGCAAAGAATACGCTGAAAAGCACACCTATAAAGCAAAGTCTAAAAATGCTCAAGAGGCTCACGAAGCCATTCGTCCTACACATATAGACCAAACTCACGCTGGTACAAATGAAGAACAGAAGAAACTTTATGATCTCATTTGGGAAAGAGTAGTTTCTTCACAGATGTCAGATGCTAAATTATTAAAAACTAAAATTACTGCCAACATAAAAGAAGGGAGTATCCCCGACTTTACAGCGAATGGATCACGCGTCTTATTCCCTGGTTGGCTCATCTGCGACACTGGTGCTCGTGGTGAAGACGTAGAACTTCCAGAAGTAATAGTCGGAGAAGAACTTAAACTTATAGAATTAAATAGTACAGAAAAATTTACAGAACCACCAAACCGCTACAGTGAAGCAGGTCTAGTTAAAGAACTTGAAGCTCGTGATATAGGCCGTCCTTCAACTTACGCTTCAATCATGAAAACTCTTGAGGACAGAGAGTATGTCCGTAAAGAAGGTAAAACTCTCTTCCCTACAGATACGGGGGATGTCGTCTCATCTTTCCTTGAAACAAATTTCGGAGAATATATAAGTGACACTTTCACCGCAGAGATGGAAGACGAGCTTGATGATATAGCAAATGGTAAAAGAGAATATGCTAAAACTTTGAAAGATTTTTATATACCATTTCAAAAAGATGTAAAAGAGAAAGACAAACTCGCAAAAGCAACCAATATGGGAGAAGCTCCAGTAGATATGCTCTGTCCTAAATGTGGAAGCAATATGATAGTAAAGCTTGCACGTGGAGGAAAGTTCTACTCTTGTAGTAAGTACCCAGAATGTAAAGGTGCACGAACCATGGAAGGAAACGAACTCGAAGGACCAAAAGAAACTGGCGAGTTGTGCCCTCTCTGTGGAGAAAAGAAAGGTAAGAATGGTGGAGGCAAGCTTGTTGTCCGTGAAGGAAGATTTGGATCTTTCATTTCATGCTCTCGTTATCCAAAATGTAAGTTTATAAAACAAGACGAAGAAGAAATGAAAAAGAAAATGACAGACATACTCTGCCCTCTCTGTAAAAAAGGTAAAATGATGGAGCGTCGTGGACGCTTTGGAGTGTTCTATTCTTGTAGTGACTACCCTGACTGTAAGAATGCTATCAAAGCAAAACCAACCGGAAATATTTGTGACCTCTGTGGAGCACTAATGATGGAAGGAACCAAAACTATTCCTGAACGTTGTTCAAATAAAATGTGTAGAAATCACAACCCTCATAAAAATATAGAAAACCTTGTGAATAATAAAAAATAGCCCAAGTGGGCTATTTTTTATTACATATTTATTTTTAGTAATTTTTTATTATACCCCGTAAAGTAAAATTTTGATAAAAATTCCACCACGAGGTATACTTATACAATATGAAGCCGAACACAGAAGAAATCCTTGCTTTAATAGACAATTTAAAGAAGGAGGACATAGATATCATAAACAGAGCCTATGCTTTTGCTAAAAAAGCACATGAGGGCCAGCTTCGCAAAAGTGGTGAACCTTACTTCAACCATGTGTTTGAAACAGCTAGAAACTTAGCCGAGCTCGGTATGAAAGCCAAGACTGTCGCTGCTGGTATTCTTCATGATGTTATCGAAGACACAGATGTCACAGAAGAAGAACTTGAAAAAGAATTCGGGTCTGAAATAGTCTCTCTAGTCAAAGGAGTTACAAAACTTGGAACTGTCAGATACAAAGGAATAGAACGTAAGGTAGAGAATTTAAGAAAATTCTTTGTCTCAATGGCTGATGACTTACGAGTTCTCACTATAAAACTCGCAGACAGACTTCACAATATAGAAACTCTCAAGCACGTTCGTCCAGATAAACAAAAAAGAATAGCTCTTGAGACTCTTGAGATATACGCTCCTCTTGCCGACAGACTTTCTATGGGTCGTCTTAAGGGTCGCCTTGAAGATGCTGCTTTCGAATATGCTTACCCAAAAGAATATGAGGAAGTCAAAAAATTATTGATGGAGAAAAAAGATGCTAAAGAAAGATACTTGATAGAAGTTAAAGACGTCATCATTGAGAAAATCAAAGAAGCAAAAATAAAAAATGCTATAGTTGACTACAGACAAAAGCATTTATACTCTCTCTGGAAAAAACTCCAAAAATACAATATGGACATCGGTAAGATATACGATATCATCGCCCTGCGCGTCATGGTAGACACTGTCGCTGACTGCTACCACATACTTGGTATCATTCATGGACAGTGGATTCCAGTCCCAAATCGTATCAAAGACTACATCGCTATGCCGAAAGCCAATGGTTATCAAAGTCTCCACACTACTATCTTCACAGGGACAGGTGGCATAGTCGAAATACAAATTCGTACACATGAGATGCATCACAATGCCGAGAATGGTATCGCTGCTCACTTTGTATATAAAGAAAAAGGATCGAATCAAAAAATGGACCCAAAACAACTTGAATGGATAACCCAGCTCAAAGAGTTAAATGAAAATGAAGAAGAACATAAGCCTGAGAAATTCTTAGAGCATATAAAGATGAACTTCTTCAAAGACCGTATCTTCGTCTTCACTCCTAAGGGAGATATCATCGACTTACCAGAAGGCTCTTCTCCTATCGACTTTGCTTATGCTATCCATACTGATATCGGCAACCATGTACAAGGAGCAAAAGTAAACGGTAAAAATGTAGCCCTCGGATCTAAACTTAAAACTCACGATATCGTAGAAATACAAATAAATAAAAATACTAACCCTTCTTCTAAATGGCTCGACTATGCAAAGACAGGACTTGCCAGAAGAGAAATAAACGCTTACTTAAAAGGCCACAGTCTCCTCTCCAAATTCTTATCTTTCGGAAAAAACTAATTAAAAGACCTCTATTGGAGAGGTCTTTTAATTTAAAGTGTAAAATTATTTATATTGTATAAGTCCACATCTTCTTCTGCTTTCTTTATCTCTTCATGAGTACGATCTTCCATAAGATGGAGTTCATCATCAATATCATTTAGAGCAAGTCCACTTTCATCTACTACAACAACTGGAGAAACTTCTTCTATTTGTGATTCTAAACTGGCTTCTTTCTGAGAAATGTAATTCTCGAGCATCTTGTTTGGATTACCACCAACATTTTGAGACTTGATAATATCTAGAATAGTTCTAAGGTCTTCATTGGTAAAGAAGTCGATCGTAATATATCCACCATTCTCTTTCCTTTCTATGTGAACTCTGGTACCTAGTGTCTCTTGAAGTTTACCTTCTATCTCAGAAATTTCTGGATCTTGCATATACTCCTTCTTGCGAACTTTATCAAAAGCAATTTTGCGTGCTATCTTCTCAGCATCTCGAACGGTTAGCTTCTTGTACATTATCTCTTTGAAAAGTACACCTTGCTCCTCTGGTCTATCAGAGAGCATAAGTATAGGACGAGTGTGACCTTCGCTTATCTTCCCTGCGGAAAGAGCATCAAGCATCTCTTGAGGAAGAGCAAGTAAACGCAAAGTGTTTGAAACGTATTCGCGACTCTTACCAACCTTCACTCCTATCTGTGTATGTGTAAATTTAAATTCTTCTACTAGTCTGAAAAATGCACGAGCACGCTCGACAGCATTTAAATCTTCACGCTGAAGGTTCTCGATAATAGCAAGCTCGAGCTTAGCCATATTGTCGTCTCCTACACGGATGATAACTGGAACTTGATCGAGCCCTGCTATCTTGGAAGCACGTAAGCGTCTCTCTCCAGCTATGAGCTCATACTCGACTTCGATACCTTCATCTTCTTTAATTTTCTCAACACGAGAAACTACAAGTGGCTGGAGGACTCCATACTGACGGATTGAATCTGCCAAATCATGCAAACGAGCTTCATCGAACTCTCGACGAGGCTGAAAAGGATTTGGTTTAACTTTGTCTAAATCTACCCAAAAAATTGAATTACTATAAAGCTGTGACATACTTCCATTTTATCACAAAATTCTGATATTGAAAAATAATAATAAATGTGTATAATTAGTCCTGTTAGAGTCTGCGTCGGTGGTGGAGTGGTCTATCACAACAGACTGTAAATCTGTCGGCTTCGGCCTTCGTTGGTTCGAATCCAACCCGGCGCACAAATGAAAAATCCACCATAATATGGTGGATTTTTCATTTATTTTGTATTTATTTTACTTGATACTTTTACACTTGAAATTACTTTTTTCTTTTTCATCTCTATTAGAAGTTCAGCATTCTTTATACCTACTGTCACCGTGTCCCCTTTCTTTATACTTTTACCAATGATGAAGTTAGCAACTGGATTAAGAATTTTATTCTGAATAATTCTTCCAAGGGGTCGTGCTCCATAGTGAGGATCATAACCTTCCTTTGCCAAGTAAGTCAGAGCATCAGCTGATATCTCAAAGCCAATATCTTTCACAGCTAGTCTCTCCTTCACAACATTTATCTTAAGATCAACAATATGTCTAATAGCATCAAGAGAAAGTATATCAAAAACGATAGTATCGTCGAGTCTGTTCAAGAATTCTGGACGGAAGTAATCCTTAAGTGATTCTAGAACTTTATCTTTTGTTTGAGAGTATTCATCTACTTTTGTTTTATTGGTAAAACCAAGTGTCTCCATCTTCTCTATAAACTGAGAACCAATATTTGAAGTAAGAATAATAACTGTATTCTTAAAGTTCACAACTCTTCCCTTCGCATCAGTTAAGCGTCCCTCATCTAAAACCTGCAGAAGTACATTGAAAACTTCCGGATGAGCTTTCTCTATCTCATCAAAAAGAATAACTGAGTAAGGTCTATGACGAACAGCTTCTGTTAGATTTCCAGATTCTTCATAGCCAACGTATCCAGGAGGTGAACCGATAAGTTTGGAGACACTATGACGCTCCATATACTCACTCATATCTACACGAATAAGAGATTTATCGTCGTTGAACATAAATGCGGCTAAAGCTTTAGTCAGCTCAGTTTTCCCTACTCCAGTAGGACCGAGGAAAATGAATGAGCCAATAGGCTTATTAGGGTCTGAAATACCAGCTCTATTCCTGCGAACAACGTTTGCTATTTTATTGATAGCTTCATCTTGACCTATGACACGCTGGTGGAGTATGTCTTCCATTTTTGCAAGCTTCTCTCTTTCTTCTTCAAGCATTTTTGAAAGAGGAATATTGGTCCACATAGACACAACCTCGGCTATATCTTCCGCTGTAATTTCTTCTTTCAAGATTCGACGAGACTTTTGTAATTTCTTAAGTCTAAGCAACTTTGTATCGAGTTTCTTTTTCAAATCTGGAATTTCTCCATAGCGTATCTCTGCAGCGCGAGCAAGATCAGCTCTCACTTCAGCATTCTCACCTTCGATACGAAGAGTCTCTAAATCCTTCTTTATCTTTCTTATCTCTGTTACAGTCTCCTTTTCATTCTTCCATTTAAGTTCTATCTCGTGAGTTTTCTCTTTTAAATTACTTATCTCTTTTTCAATTTCTTTTATTCTTCCTTCTGTCTTTTTATCTACTTTTGTTTTATTAGAATCTCTCGTCACTTCTTTTGTTAAAGCTTCTTTCTCTATTTCAAAACGCATAATCTTTCTGTGCGCATCCTCTAGTACTGGCGGCTTATTCTCAAGTGCAATACGGAGAGCTGAAGAAGCCTCGTCTATAAGATCGACGGCTTTGTCTGGCAAATATCGATTTGTAATGTAGCGAGTTGAAAGATTCACCGCTGCAAGGATAGCATCATCGGTAATACGCACACCATGGAAAAGCTCATACTTTTCTTTAAGACCACGAAGAATAGCAATAGTATCGTCTACACTTGGTTCATCGATAAAGATAGGCTGGAAGCGACGAGCAAGAGCTGGATCCTTCTCTATATGCTTTTGATACTCTTTAAGAGTTGTAGCTCCTATCGCACGAAGCTCTCCACGAGCAAGAGCCGGCTTTAGCATGTTCGATGCATCGAGAGAACCTTCTGAACTTCCCGCTCCGACGATAGTGTGTATCTCATCTATAAAAAGAATTATCTTATCATCGGCTTTTTCTATTTCTTTTAAAATTCCTCTTAATCTTTCTTCAAACTCTCCTCTATATTTTGTCCCAGCTAAAAGCAAACCAAGGTCTAGGGAGACAACTTCTTTATCTTTTAAACTCTCAGGTACATCATTCTTCGCAATTCTCTGGGCCAAAGCTTCAGCTACAGCAGTTTTTCCAGTACCAGCTTCTCCTATAAGGATAGGATTATTCTTTGTGCGACGAGAAAGGATTTGCATCATACGCATTATTTCTTTATCTCTACCGATGACAGGGTCGAGCTTATCTTGCTTCGCAAGTGAAGTGAGGCTACGAGTGAACTTTGTTATAAGCTTAGACTTCTTTGCTCCACCTACATCTACCCCTGAGCCTTTCTCTTTTCTCAAAGACTCTAACACCTCTAAAACTTTAACCCTTTGTATTTTAAATTTACCAAGCAGTTCTCTCGACTCTCCCGCAGTCTCAAGGAGTGAGAGAAAAAGATGCTCTGTCGAAACGAAATCATCTTTTATATCTGCGGCTATCTTACTAGAGTTCTCTATAGCGGCAGCTAAATCAGGAGTGAGATATATCTGATATGAAGGAGAAAGAGTATTCTTATTCTCTGGAGATTCAATCATCTCACTTAAATTATCGACAAGGAGAGTTGTATCTACTTCCATACGATCTAGTATAGAAACGACAATAGAATCCTCTTGTATGAGGAGAGCTGTTAAGAGATGCAGAGTATTCACATGATTCTGTCCACGTTCGATAGCGAGCTCGTGACTTTTTCTGATAACTTCTTTGGCTTTGGTTGTAAAATGATTAAATGGGGGCATAAATTAGGTGCTAGTATATTAGTTTCTAGTAATTAGTAAAAATATTTAATTAAAGTTTTATTGTGTAACTTTTGTTGTGTCCGTCTTTGCTGGAGTCACAGGAGCTTTCTTCTCTGAAATTTTTAAGATAGTAAATCCATTACCAAACTTTTTCAAAATCGTCGCATCAAAGTCTGTCTTGTTTAAAATAACTTTATAAACTTGATTGTCATTTAAAATAGATGAATCAACTAACACTAACCCGATATCTGAAATAATAATTCCTTGTCCAAGTTCTTTAACTTCTGCTCCACCTGTAGTTGGTGTAACGGTTGGAAGTGCTGCATTAGGATCAGTGGCTGATACTTTTATATCGGCTGGGTAGATAGATACAACTGCGTCTCCATCACCAAGCAAAGAAGGAGTTTCTTTTGTTTTGTCTGTCACTGTATTATCTGTTTTCGTAGGAGTCTCTACTGTTGTAACTCTCTCTATGGTCTTTTGAATAACATTATTTATCGTCTGAGGTACACTTTTCGGCATCTGATTCATAAGAGAAACAGTCACTATACCTGTCGCAATAGACACCACAAAAGTAATAAGAAGTGTTAATAATATAAGCTGTTTTTTGTCTAATTCTTTAATATCCATAGCATATGAAAATAATTATTGCTAATAGTCAGATTATACACTATATATCTAAAAAATGAACCTCCTTATTTTATTAAATAAGTCCACAGTATTTTCTCTGTTTATAAGTGTCTCCATGACTTAAAAGGCCTCTGTAAGAGGAAACTGTCTCTCTTTTTGGAAAACCTTTTAATTTCTTTATTATCTTTCTTTTTGTAGTTGTACGAATCTGTATATGATACGGAAAATGTACCCATCCTAAGAAATCAACACCTGACGAATAAGTCTTGATATAAACTTTATTTTCATGAAGTTTCAATCTTAATTCTTTCTCTAAAAATCTCTCTATTTTCGGAAGTAATTCTGTTAAATATTTTCTATCGTCAGACATTATAGAAAAATCATCAGCATAACGAATATAATACTTTATTCGAAGTTCTTGTTTTACAAACATATCAAACTCGTGCATATAAATATTCACGAGCAACTGACTGGTTAAATTTCCAAGTGGTAACCCTGTTCCATTATCATACGCTATAGCGTAAGATGATGGAACTATTTCTTTTGAGTTAAAACTGTCTATCACTTGATTCAAAAGCCAAAGGATATCTTTGTCTTTTATTTGTCTCTCTAAAATACTTTTTAATATTTTATGATCAATACTAGCAAAAAACTTTTTAATATCCCCTTTTAGTATATAACATGTCCTTGTATTATTTTTTGACACTTTCCTTGCAAAATATCTAAATCTATCAAGAGCCTTGTGTGTTCCTTTCTCTTTCCGGCATGAGTAAGAATCATATATGAAACGATTATCAAAATACATATATAGTTCCTTATAAATTAAATGATGAAGTAGCCTGTCTCGAACTGTTGCCTTATGTATATTCCTTGGCTTTGGGTCAGAGATATTGAATGCAGTATATTCACCATGAGCATATGTCCTAGTCTGGAGAGAATTATATAAATCAACAATATTGTGAGAGAGTTTGGCTTGAAAAATTATAACATCTTTTTTATTTCTTTTTCCACGAAGAAAACGCTCCCAAGTCACAAGGAGATTCTCTATGGATATGATATTGTTATATTCATGAATGAACATAATACTTCTTCCAATGTACCACTTGTACTTGTCCGAATAAAAGATTCTTATAAAATATGGCATACTCATTTAGCCAATATCTCGCAAGTCGATAGACATACTATCGGTAATAAAATTGACGATATCTTCTTATCTCTACTTGAACTCATATTCAGAGCAATATTTGCTTATGATAAATTTGAGAAATTATCTATTGTATCAGAAGCTATTGGAAAAACTGATTTACTAAAATTCTTTTTACAAATCGGCTGGGAACATAAAATTCTTGACCATAAAATATACGGTAATCTTATTATAGGGCTCGATGAAGTAGGGAGAATGCTTGGTGGATGGAAGAAAAATTTGCAAGAAAAAACTCCCACCAATAAATAGTGAGAGAAACTATATGAGTCGCAGAAGCAAAGAAGGCAATTGTTATCATTCCAGTCATTCTCAAAATAACCAAGATTGAACTTGAAGTCACCATCAGAGTTAGCATTCACGTTAGGCACCCTGTGGTTGCCGTCGGAATAGCACAAGCAAAGTACGAGATACCATCTATCCCACCACACCCGGCACCAGCTAGATGTTGTATTTTATTTGGAGTTTTAAAACCCACCAATATCTCGCACCGACTAATTTTGTTTTTTCATAAAAGGATGCTCTCACTCACAAAGCGTACCCGATGAATCTCTCACATTTCATTTTACGAAGAATTGATAATATAAAGCCGTAGCCGTATATCTATCTTTTCTCGTTTGTATTATATATTAAAATATAAAAAAATACCCTTCGTAAAGACGAAGGGTATAATTCATTAAGAATCTAAGTAATCAAAACAAATCTAATTCACAAAGATCCAAAGGTCTTTTTTAGTCGCAGAAGCAAAGAAGGCAAGCGTAATCACCCCAGTCACTCACAAAATAACCAAGATTGAACTCGAAGCCACCATCAGAGTAAGCACCCACGCGAGGCACCCTGTGGTTGCCGTCGGAATCTTTCCAGAGTGCATCCTTCTGGTCGAAAGAAACAGTCCATTTCCCTTTTGGAAACTCATCGGGTTTATTTTCCTGTAACAAAGTTACACCTTGTCCACCCACGAGAATGGCATTTTGCTTTCCGAGGAAAGTCATGCAATCTCCGCTTGTTACCAGTGAGAGTATCGGGAAAATTTTGACCTTGTAGGTTTTGCCAGGTATCAGCTTGTTCGTTGCTTTCGCAAAATTTGCACTGGTCAATGCACCATTGAAGTAGTAGGTGGTCGAGAGCTTCTTGGTCTTCTTAGCGAAGGTGTCGAGCTGAGTGTCGTGTTTGTAGTCGATAGGAACTATGAACTCGAATTCCTTTATCACTGGACCGAAGCGTTGGTCCACCATGGCAAGCTTTTGCAAGATTGGTTTAATCTGTTCCTGCATTTTGCCACCAGCTTTGATAATTTCCTGAGCTTCTTCTTTGTTGAAACGGAGCGCCCTGAGACCTTCTCTAAAGAGGTCACACAGACGATTTTCCTGAGGTGTCGTGATCTTTTCAGTCATCGTTGTAATTTTTTTAAAAAACAAAAAAATAATCCATTTGTATTAAGGCCGGATTTTTACCTTTATTTGTGTATATTATATCACAAAACAGACCTATTTGTCAAGTATATAACCTTGACAATATTTAATAGCTTGCTATTATAGTAAGTATTATGGCTTCGGCCTCCGAGAAACCCCGCGAAAGCGGGGTTTCGATTTTATATACTATCTTTAAAAACTAACATAATTTTATCAAAATCATCTATCGAGATTAAGTCTATTTTTCTTAAAAGTCTTTTATTACTAATAACGCGAGATTGAGTCAATTTAACCCAC
>CAITEG010000002.1 GCA_903891365.1 uncultured bacterium | reverse complement strand
TCACCTGATGGACGGAAAGGAACTTCACAGCTCTTGTGACATTCATCACATACAGCTTTGTGCATTGTGACTGGACCTCTGTCTCCACCTCTATTACCTCCGAAACTTGGGCGTCCACCGCCACCGTTTCCTCCTCTAAAACCTCCACCTCTATTACCTCCTCCTTGAAAATTTCCCATAAATTATATTTATATACCTGGCTTATACTAGACAAGTTATTACTATTATGTTCTAACTATAGCACTTTAATGACAAAATAGCAATCCCCCACATAAAAACCCGCATAGGTCAGACCTGTGCGGGTTTTTATTTAAACTGATACTATGCAGCGACTTCAGGTGCAACTTCTGCAACTGGAGCTTCAACTTCAGGAGTTTCTTCGGCAACTACTTCTCCCGTAGCTACTACTTCTTCCCCTTCTACTTTTGTTTCTTCTGGATCCATATAGATATAAATTAATTAGAGATACTAAACGACCTGCGAAGTATACTATAGATACTCTATATGTGCTAACTTTTATCTATCAACTTTAATTTTTGATCTCTGGTTAGTCTCTTCCATTCTCTACATTCGCACTGCTTTGCTCAGTACCTATTTACATTATGTTGCCTTTTGTTAATTTACTATTTATTAAATTTATCTTTTTATCTCGAGTCCATCCCTTTATTTCGGCCTCTCTCCTCCTCGATTCTGTTAGTGTCTCAAATTTTTCCGAATATTTTAAAGTAACTGGGCGACGAATCTTGGTATAGTGTGCCCCTCCCTTCAAGTGGTTGTGACTATGAAGCCTCTTACCTAGATCATTCGTGGAGCCTACATAGAGAGTCTTATCGGCACATTCGAGAATGTAAGTGAAATACATACAATAAGTCTAACATATTCGAACCAGTTGAAAAATAACCATTTTTGTTGTATTCTTATATTGTTTTAGTCTTTACACATATTGGGAGATCGTCTAACGGTAGGACAGAAGCCTTTGAAGCTTTTAATCTAGGTTCGATTCCTAGTCTCCCAGCAAAAGAAAATTCCGCCCTGTGCGGAATTTTCGCTGGGAGAAGCGAGCAAACTGCTTTGGTTGCGCTAGGCGATCAGTAGATCGAACCGTGAGGAAATCGAAGACCTTTTCCGTGTGAGAGTACTCACGAACGGAAAAGGTGTACTGAACCTGCGATTCATCTAACTCGCCTACGGGGTAAGATTCGATAAGTGTACTCGTGGTCCTAGTCTCCCAGCACCCGTTTTAGCTCTATTTTTATAAGAAACCCTCATCTTGACTCCTATGTCTGTTTTTCTGGTATAATACTCATATATGAAAATATACTATGGTGAAGAGACAAAAAAAGCACTTAGTAACTTCCCTTTCGATTCTGGCAGAACTAGGATGGAATTTATCCTCTCAATAGTAAAGATCAAAAAGGCTGCCGCAATTGCCAACTATAAGGCTGGGAATTTAAACAAAGAAATAAAAGATGCAATTGTAAAAGTTTGCGAAGAAATCTTAAAAGGTAAAAACGATGATCAGTTTACTATCTCATATATCCAAGGTGGAGCAGGCACAGCTAGCCATATGAATGTGAATGAAGTGATAGCCAATAAAGCTACCCTCTTTCTAGATGGAAAAACAAAAGTGCATCCGAACAATCATGTGAACTATAGTCAGTCTACAAACGACGTGAACCCTTCGGCTTTAAAACTTACATCCATTTTCTTACTTGAGAATTTAGATATAAGTTTATCTTCTCTCGTTAAATCTTTTGAATCTAAAGCCAAAGAATTTAAAAATATAAATAAACTAGGACGTACTCATCTCCAAGATGCTATCCCAACTACTCTCGGAATAGAATTCAAAGCTTATGGAGATATTCTAAAAAGACATACTTTTCAAATAAAAACTGCAGTATCTATATGTGAGACTCTAAACTTAGGAGGGACAGCCATCGGCAACTCTATCAATGCAAGCTCCTTATACATAAAAGAAGTTTATAAAGAGTTAAATAAAGAGACTGGTAAAAAGTTCCGTAAAGCAAATAATATGATGGCCAAGACAAGCTCTCAAACTGACTTTTTAATTATTTCTCAAACTATTACAGCTTTATGTGTAGACCTATCAAAGACAGCAAATGATTTTAAATTCATGGCTTCAGGCCCGAATGGTGCCATTGGTGAGATAATCTTACCTGAATTACAGAAAGGCTCTTCTATAATGCCTGGTAAAGTTAATCCTGTGATGCCAGAGACAGTAAACCAACTTTACTTTGTGATTTCTGGAAACAATCTATCTATAGAAAAAGCAGTAGAGGCCGCCCAAATGGAGCTAGGAGTGATGCTCCCTGTTATTGTTGAGAAATTGATTGATTCCATTAAATTAACGACAGAAGTCATCGAACAGTTTGATAAACTTTGCATCAGCAAAGTAAAAGCTGACAAAGAAAAATGTAAGTATTTCCTAGAAAATTCTACCGCTTATGCAACTCTCTTTGTTCCCCATCTTGGATACGATCTTGTCTCTAGTCTCGTCAAAAAATCTATTTCAACAAAAAAAACTTTCAGAGAGGTAATGCTTGAAGAAGGACATCTAAAAGAAAGTAAGTTCAATAAGATTGTTAAACAGTAAGGTGGTATACTGTGTATATGAAAAATCATAAACTGATTTTTGGAATTTTAATCCCAGTCATCATACTAGGATTCATCGTATATTTATTTTATCCTAAAAATAAAATAATATCCCCGATAAATAATCCTGTCCAAACAGATACTCCCCTGACTTATATCAACACAGACTATGGATTCACTTTCTCCCTGCCTAATAATTGGAAAGGATATTCCATAATAAAAAACAACTGGGAGGGTTCTCTTTTAAATAATAAAACTGCAAAAGAAACAGGCCCAAAACTTCTAATAAGAAATCCTAACTGGACTTCTGCTACTCCTTATGAAGATATTCCTATAATGATTTTCACTTTAGAACAATGGAATTCTTACATGACTGAAAACTTTAATGTATCAGCTGCTCCTATACCCGCTAGTGAGATAGCAAGGAATAATCTTTATGTATTTGCACTTCCTCCACGTTGGGATTTTGACTATAGTAAAGGATTCGAAGATGCAGAAAATATTTTAAAAAATAATCCAATGAAAGTATATAATCTAGAAAAAATATCTCCTCTAAAAAATGGACGACAATGCTATGCCTATAATCATGAAGCCACAAAAACTGAACCTTACACAGTAAATGAATTTATCGACATGACAGTGAGTGGTATAAAAGTAAATGGCACTAAAAAAGGAAATCAAAAAGGTCCTGATATGACAAATGGCTACACAGGAACACTTTCTGGTTCTTTAAATGCTGATAAAATTAATCTAATATTTTCATATATAATCGAAGGTTCTGCGAATAAAGAAAAAGAAATATACCAAGTAAAAAAAGATTTAACCGGGATCGAAAAATTACGCTACCCACTAATAGAAAAACTGGGGATGCTCGTTCCAGATACAAGTAAAGAATTTAAGACGATGCTTTATGCTAGAGTTGGATGCGAAGCATCTAATTAATAAACTATGCTGACATCCCTGCTATGTAGCCCGTCGTCCAGCAAATCTGAAGACTATAGCCTCCTGAATTCCTAGTCACATTGAGCAAATCTCCAGTGATAAATAAATTCTTATATAATTTTGATGACATAGTCTTCATATCCATTTCTTTGAGTGAGATTCCTCCATCGGCAACTACGGACCTCTCATAGCCCATCAAATTTGTAATATGAACTGGTAAATTCTTTAGAAGTTTTACAAACTTTTTTCTATCTTCTTTTGTTATACTATGAACTTTCATATCAAAGTCTAAGCCTGTATCCATGAGCTCTATAGCCTTCTGCGTGCCGTCAGGAACTATTTCTTTCAAAATAGTTCTCCACATCTTATTCTTATTATTATCAAAAACTTTAATGATAGATTCTTCGAGCTTACCTTCATTCGTATCTGGATATGCATCTATCAATGCCGTGACCTTGCCTTCGTTCTGAAGTAAATCATCTACCTTCTTAGAACTATTTAAAATAAGTGGACCTGAAAGGCCAAAGTGAGTAAACAGAATCTTTCCTGTTTTAGAAAATTGCTTCTTATCATCTTGATAGAAAGTTATCTTCATGAAAGAAAGTGAGACTCCAGCCAAGCTCTTCACCCACTCGTCACTGACAGCGAGAGGCACTATATCAGGACTTGGACTTTTCACAGAGTGACCGATATCTTCTAGCCATTTGAACCCATCCCCTGTTGAGCCAGTCTCTGGATGCGACATACCGCCGGTAGCAAGAACAAAAGACTTCGCATATAGAAGCCCATTATTTGTCTCTACACTTTTTACCTTATCTCCTTCCACATTTATTCTTCGAACAGAAGAACTACTCTTCACAGTGACGTGATATTTGCTCATCTCTCTTTCTAATACTTTAAAAACATCGAGTGCCTTCTCGGATGCAGGAAAAACGCGGTTACGAGCCTGTACTACAAGAGGAAGTCCGCGAGATTCAAAATAATTAAAAGTATCCTTCACTCCAAAAATAGAAAATGGGGAGTAAAGGAAAGGTGCTCCTTCTCCATAAATCTTGAGCATCTTGTGAATGTCTGGCTCGTTGTTTGTAATATTGCATCTACCTCCACCTGTAATCTTAAGCTTCTCTCCCAAATTTTTATTCTTATCTAGTATAAGTACACTTTTTCCCCTACTACCAGCAACAGCCGCAGCCATCATTCCTGAAGCTCCACCACCGATAACTATCACATCCCAGATTTTATTATTATTTATCATTTAAGATCTCAACTAGAGCCATTTCCAAAGGAAGCTCACTGATAGGAGAATTACGGAGAGACTGGTAAGTAGCAAGTAACACAGAAAGAGTTAAGGAAGAGATATGCTCTGGCTTAGAAGAAACTAGTTTACTTATGAATTCTATATCGTGTTCTGAAACGGAAGCCTCTATGTCCTTTTTCATACTTGGAGCATAACGAAGCATAAGTGCATATCGTAATTTGGCAAGAATCATTTTTAAGTAAACTACCATATCAAGATTCTGCTCACTAGCACGCTTGATACAAAGGAAACCTTCTTCTATCTTTTTAGTAGCTATGGCTTCTAGAAAATTATCTACTAAAACTGTATTGGGTGACCCTGTAACTTCTTCTATATCTTTTAGACTTATCTTTTTGTTTTGAGAGAAAGAAATAACTTTCTGTAAAGTTCCAAGTGCGTCACGAAAAGCTCCATCTGCAAGAAGAGCGATAAGGGCTGCTCCACCTTCCTCTAGTGTATACCCTTCTTTCTTTGCAACATTTGTCACAACAGAAGAAAGGATGGCGTCTGTCGGCTTTTTGAAAATGAAACTCTGACAACGAGAAACAATAGTCTCAGGAACTTTTTCAAGTTCTGTCGTAGCAAGAATGAAGATGACATGCTTTGGAGGTTCTTCAATAGTTTTAAGAAGCGCATTCCAAGCATCCTTGGTGAACATGTGAACTTCATCTAAAATGTAAATTTTATATTTAGAATCGAAAGGCATCGTCTGGACACTGTCGCGAATACTGCGTACGTCATCTATTCCACGGTTAGAAGCTGCATCGAGCTCATATATATCATTGACCGATGAACCAAGCTCAGAAGCGATAATACGGGCGATGGTGGTCTTCCCTGTCCCTCTAGGACCACAAAGAAGATAAGCATGGGAAACTTTCCCAGACTTTAATGCTCCATCTATGGCTTTCACTATATGATCCTGACCGATAACTTCACCCCAGTTCTCCGGGCGATACTTACGATATAAAGCGATATTAGAATCTTTATTATCTTTCATTGTGATAGTATAACAAATTAATGCTTTTTAAGAAAACTACCCACTATCTTCTCTACTTCTTTATAATTATGAGTCTCCATTAGTTTTACTCGGAGTTCTTTTGCTCCATCAAAACCATTTACATATGCCTTGAAGTGCTTCTTCATAACAGCAAAATTTTTAACTTTTCCTAAAAGTTTTTCATAGAGTTTAGTATGCTCAAGCATTATTTTTAATTTTTCTTGAAGCGAAGGAACGTATTGAGAAAAGACTTGCGCAGGGCGACGAGGCCGGAGAGAGGAATCTCCTAGCAAGGAAATATTCGTGCTTTTCGAGATACGTCCCGAGCGCAAAGATTTAAAAATCCAAGGATTCCCAAACACGGCTCTGCCTATCATGATCCCGTCACAGCCTGTCTCCTCACACTTCCTCCTTCCGTCGTCAGTGTCTACGACATCACCGTTCCCTATTATCTTTGTCTTCACTCCCATTTTATTCCTAATATCTACCACTTCCTTCACATGTTCCCATCTGGCAGGAACATCAGACATTTCTTTCCTAGTTCGGGCGTGAATAGTGAGAGCATCTATATCTTGTGAAAGTAAAAATGGTATCCACTCACTTATCTGATTCTTACTATAACCAATGCGAGTCTTCACTGAAATAGAAACATTCTTCTTTTTAGAATCTTTTATACCATCCTTAACAGCCTGTATTATCTCTCCGGCTTTTTTCATATCTTTCATCATCGCCGCTCCAGCGCCTTGCTTCTCAATAGACTTATCAGGGCAACCCATATTAATATCGATACCATCAAAACCAAGCGAGGCTACATAACAAGCAGCTTCACGCATTTTATCTGGATGTGAAGAGAAGAGCTGAACCATTATTGGTCTCTCTTTTTCAGTATAGAGCAGATCATATTTAAGAACTTCTCTTCCCCCACTTACGAGACCATCCGCAGATACGAATTCTGTCCAAGTGACATCGGGCTTACCATACTTCGCAAACATAGAGCGAAAAGCCACATCGGTGACGTCCGCCATCGGTGCTAAACAAAAGAAAGGCTTTGGTAATTTTTCCCAGAATTTTTTCATATAATTTTGAATTTAAAACGTAGGCACATATTTAAAATTTACGAGTAGGTGTGGGCGCGCCGCAGCGGAACGAAGTGGAGCGGAGAGGGATAAGCGAGTAAATTTTAAATATGTGCCTACGTTTCTCAGTCTATTGAAACTTATACAGAACCTTATTCTTAAATCGTAGGTCTATATATGAGAGAGTATCATACTTTGAATTGATTTCATTTGCAAATTCTTTTTTGCTCATTGCAATAGAAAGATTATCCAGTATAAGAGAAAGATCATTCTCTTCTTTAAACATTATCTTTGGATTTGAGTTAGCCCCTTTGGCTTTCAGATAAAGCGAATAAATGCCATCGTCAGTCTTCACTAAGTATACAGGCTTGAACCCAAGAGCTGTTACTCCATCGATAAATCGTGCAACAGAATGGAAACGATCAGGAGTAAATACTTGTGACCCTAGTGGACTTCCACCTCCTATATTTATATCTGTATAATATTTAAAATAAATATCTCCGGAAAAGTATGGGGCTTTATCAAAAATATACCCATCATTATTTACAAAATAGCAATTCTCTCCTACTTCTTCCTTCACATCAGGAAGAGTAAGCCCACAATAAAGATATGAGCCAAGTCTTTCCTTTATATTCAAAACTAAATTCAAATCTCTAACTTTTATATCAAGCTCTTCTATTCTAGGAAATGCTTTCATCAGAGATTCTTTTAATTTATCGTGAGGATAGATAAAACTATTCCTTTTTGAAAAAAGAAATAAATATTTACCAGAAAGACCTTCATCAACTTTTTTAGAGACTTCATCCCAACTTATAATACTTGTACCATTTATGAGAGTGTCTTTGATTGCTAATCTCCTGTCAAAAGAAAAATAAGAAAGACCTCCTATTATAGATATAAATAGTATTGTACAAAGTATTATCAAGCGTATAAGCCCTACTTTACGCTTACGCTTGATTTGCGTTATACGCGGTGATGTAGGAAGATCCTTCATACTTTAATTATGAGATTATATCTTTACCAAAATATTTCTGTAGAACAATAGGTACCTTTATAGTACCGTCAGCTTGTTGAAAATTCTCTACCATAGAGACAAGAATGCGAGGCGTAGGAATAGCAGTACAGTTGAGTGAGTGAACATAGTTCATCTTGCCACTTTCATCTTTATAACGAATGTTTAGTCGACGAGTTTGGAAATCATGGAAATAAGAAGCAGAAGAAATCTCTCTATACTTATTCTCTTTAGGAACCCAAAGTTCAACGTCATACTTCTTCACTTGGCCCATACCGAGGTCTCCTCCGCAATTCATAACTGTATGATAAGGAATACCGAGAGACTCGATGAACTCTTCTGTATTTCTATTTATCTCTTCGTGATACTTTACACTTTCAGCATGTGAAGCTTTGCAAAGAATAACTTGCTCCCATTTATAGAATTCATGAACGCGTATCAAACCTTTCACGTCTTTAGAGTGACTTCCAGCTTCACGTCTGTAGCAAGGTGAAAATCCTAAATACTTTTTCGGAAGTTCTTCTTCTTTAAGAATCTCATCTGCATGGAATCCCATGATAGGCACTTCGGCTGTACCAGCTAGGAAGTCTCCATCTTGAGTTTTATATAAATCATCTTCTCCTTGAGGAAGGTAACCTGTACCAAAGAAAGTTTTCCTATTTACTATGATAGGTGGAATAAAAGGAATGAATCCTTTATCTGAAAAGAAGTCCATTGCATAACTCCAAATAGCCATTGAAAGACGAACTCCATCTCCAGTAAGAAAGTACCCTCGGAAGCCGTGCACTTTGACTCCTCTCTCAAAGTCCACCATTTTCAAATTGGTCATGAGTTCTACATGGTCCTTGGCTTCAAAATCAAAACTTGGTTTTTCTCCCCAGGTTTTTACTTCTTGGTTGTCTTCATCACTTTCTCCTTCAGGAACTGACATATCAGGAACGTTGGGAACAGTAAGCATAAGCCCTTGCCATTCTGCCATCACAGCTCGAAGCTCTTCTTCTTTACCAGTTAATTCATCTTTGACCATCTTCATCTCTCCTATCATCTGACCACGAACTGCCATGTCCTTCTCTGTGGCGATAGAATTGTTCATCTTATTTTGTTCTCCTCTTAAAAATTCAACACGAGAAAGAATCTCGAGGCGCTTCTCATCTGCTAAAAGCAAAGCATCTATATCTACTTCTATATGCTTCTTCTTGGCCCCTTCTTTTATAATATCTTTATTCTCACGTATGAATTTAATATCTAACATAATATATA
>CAITEG010000001.1 GCA_903891365.1 uncultured bacterium | reverse complement strand
ATACTGCATGAAAACGTTGTTCCATATCTCTATAACTCTGCCTTCGTCATCAGCTTTTACAAACTCATCGTGAATCATATCTCCGAGAGCATTTTCATTTGTATCATAGAAAATTTCTGTATCAGGACCACAAGGACCATTATCCCCTGCACTCCACCAATTATTCTTGGCTGGCAAGAAGTAAATTCTCCCTTCAGGTAAATATTTCTTCCAAATACCAGCTGCTTCTTCATCTCGTGGAGCATCTTCATTCCCTTCAAAGACTGTCACATAGATTCTATTTGCATCAAGTCCTAGACCTTCTTCTTTGTCTGTCAGGAATTCATAGCTCCACTTAATGGCCTCTTCTTTAAAATAATCACCTAAAGACCAGTTTCCAAGCATTTCAAAGAAAGTACAGTGTCTATTGTCTCCGACATCTTCTATATCTCCTGTACGAACACACTTCTGTGCATCGACTAGTCGATTTCCCATCGGGTGCTTTTGTCCAAGCAAATAAGGTACGAGTGGTTGCATACCAGCTGTATTGAAAAGTACTGAAGGATCATTCTCTGGTATTAAAGAGGCTGAAGGTATTATCTTGTGTCCACGGTTTTCGAAAAATTTGAGGAACTTTTGGCGGATTTCATTTGATGTCATAATACCTTCATATTATACTAAAATGCTTAAACAGAAAAGCCCCGCCAACAAGTTGGCGGGGCTTTTAAACATCGTATCTATTAATTCTCTCCCATATGATCTTCTTTGAAATATTTACTCTTCTTGATTCTCTCTTCGATAAACCATAAAACCACGAATATAAATAGTGTAAGAGTTGTCGCGACTATAGCAATACTAAATAATCCAAGTCCACAGGCCATACCGATACCTGCTGCAACCCAGAGTCCTGTCGCTGTGGTTAGTCCTACAAGCCTAGAATCTTTGTTGAAAATAATACCAGCTCCGATAAATCCAACTCCGACAACTATCTGAGAAACAATCATAAGAGGATTCATCCCAGGAAACCCAGCATAATAACGAACCATTTCATTTGAAATTATTACAAATAAAGCTGACCCCATAGCGACAAGAGCGTAAGTACTCATACCTGCAGTCTTGTGAGCCCAGACACGCTCAACTCCGATAATCATTCCTAATAATAGAGAAACAGAAAGACGCAATACAATACTCATCGTGACACTATCTAATAAAATATTTTGCATATTAATATATTAACATAATTAAAATTATTATTTAAGATTATGAAGGCTATTTATATCTTGCTTTGGGTATGCTTCAGCTTCTGTAACAAATTTCTCTGCACTCTTTAAGGTCTCTTCAATCCAAAGTAAGTATGGAACATTGGTCATATCGGTACTGCATCTAGCTATCATCGGAACTTTGTAAGTATGCTCTGCTTCTAAGTGCTTCATGAGCTCATCACTCTTATTCTTTTGAGTTGAAAACATAAGTAAATATTGATCCACTTCTCTTATAACTCCTTGCCATGGATAAATAGAATTAATAACCCAATAATCCATAGAGATAGCAAGCTTCTCTTCTATCGCCAAAAACCCCATAGACCTAGCTTCTTCTTTGCTTCCACAGATAGTGTAGACAAAGACCACATCTTCTGCCCCTTTTTGAACTTTTTCGTATAGACTCATAAAATTTATAGAGTTAGTATTATATTTATATTATACAACCACACATCCACCGAGACAAATGTCCCTATCATAGACGACGATAGACTGGCCTTTATCTACCAATACATTTTTATCAAAAATTATCTCTACTTTATCTACATAGGTCTTGCCTATGTAATTTACTTGGCAATCTAAAAGCTCTCCGTGATACCTTATCTGAGCTGTATATTTTTTATCTTTCTCAGGAATATTTAAAATCCAATTAACGTCACTACATATGCAAGACCTATGTAATTTATTCTCTTTTTCCCCTATGTCGGTCATAGGGGAAACTGTGATTGTATTTTTATCTATATCTTTTGCTACTACATAAAGAGGCTTACTATTGTCTTCATTTTTGAAAACATTAAAGCCGTGGCGTTCTCCAAGAGTGAAAAATATTGCTCCGTCATGTGAGCCTATGACTTCCCTTTTTTCATTAATCACATCTCCTTTTTTAGTTTCAATATAATGTTTAAGAAAATCTTTCATATCAAGTGTGCCCAAGAAGCAAACGCCTTGGCTATCTTTCTTCACTGCAGTTGGAAGCTTATACTTCTCTGCGAGTTTTCTCACTTCCGTTTTTTGTAAATGACCCACTGGAAATAAAGTATGACTCAAATCATCTTGAGTAAGAGTCCAAAGAAAATAAGATTGATCTTTTGATGAATCTACTCCTGTGTGAAATTCGAAGAGTCCTTGAGAAGCGACGGGTGGGGGTGAAGAAGCGAATACTTGGAGCTTCTGCAAGACCTTTTGAGATTTCTTTGTACTCAAAGAATCCAAAAGGTGTACTGCCCCTGTAAGGGGGGCCGGAATATTTTGTGCATAGTGCCCTGTTGCGATAAAGTCAGCACCATGCTCTTTTGCAAATTGCCAAAAGACTCCAAACTTCACCATACGATTACACATCACATCTGGATTCGGAGTGTTCCCCTTTTTATATTCTTCTATCATATAGTCTGCTACACCTTTCTTGTACGCTTCTTCAGCATCACACTCTAAGAATGGTATATCGAGGTGGGCACAGACTCGCATCGCATCGCGTCTTTCATCTTTCCAAGTGCATTCTATAAAATCAGGGCTCCAAGTACGAATAAAAACACCGACGACATCATAGCCTTCATCTTTAAGCATGGCCGCCGCGACAGAGCTATCTACTCCACCCGAGACACCAACAAATACAGTTTTGTTTTTCTTTTTATTCATAGCATTTTAAATAGGTGATATTGTATGAAATTTTCTGAGTAGGTGTGGGCGCGCCGGAGCCTCGAGTGTAATCACGAGAGGCGGAGAGGGATAAGCGAAGAAAATTTTATATAACATCACCTATTTTTTACTCCTTACTCCATCTTGCGAAAATTCCACAAGGAAGCAAACGTTTATTTTTTGTTTCTTCTATTACCAATTCACCTCCTTCTATTTTACCTTTATAATCCTTCATCAAATCCATCAAATTATTTTGGTAAACAATAGATGAATACCCTGCAGTATAACCATTTATAAGAATAAATAAAGGATCGTCACTTAAGACTTGCTTGCATAATTCCATAAGATTTAAAAAGTCTTCTTCTATTTTCCAAAGCTCATCCTTAGGTCCATGACCAAAAGATGGTGGGTCCATAATGATAGCATCATACTTCCTACCTCTTTTAATTTCTCTTTTTAAAAATAAAACAACATCTTCAATCAGCCAGCGAATAGGTGCATCCTTAAGTCCTGAAAGTTCTGCGTTGACTCTCGCCCACTCTACAGCATTCTTTGATCCATCTACATGACAGACTTCGGCTCCGGCCTTAGCACAGATGAGAGTCGCTCCACCTGTATAAGCAAATAAATTTAAAACAGAAATTGGATTGCTCCCCGAGGCCTTGCCTTGAGCTCCCTTAAGGCAAGGCCTCTTTCCGCAACGGATTAATTCACTCATCCATTCCCAATTCGGAAGTTGTTCAGGAAAAATTCCAATATGTTTAAAAGAAGTTGGCTTTATAGAAAACTTCAAACCTCCAAAAGACATCTCCCAATTATTTGGAATACCATTTTTGATTATCCATTTATTCTTTGTACCATTACGGATGAATTCCAGGTCTGCCCCCATCCACTCTTTCTCACCTAAATTCTTTTTCCATAAAGCTTCAGGGTCTGGACGAGACATTAGGAAGTCCCCATAACGTTCAAGCTTTTGACCATTACCAGAATCTACCAACTCATATTCTTTTTGTTTTATTGTCTTTAATATCATATTATTTTAAATACCTTGCTATATTACTCCTATGCTGACTAAAGTCCACTGCGTAGTGAACAACCCTATTATCATCATGAAGATAGAACATATAAGGTGAATCCGTCGGATGAATAGCCGCTTTTATACTAACTAGTCCTGGATTACTGATAGGTTCCTTCGGAAGACCACTATTTTTATAAGTCTCTGGTGCAGCATCTACTTGAAGAGCCATACCTAGCTTAATTCTTTTCCATAAAATACCAGAGATGACGGAGGCATCTGTTTTACCATTTGCTTCTTTCTCTAAGACAGAAGCCATGATAATAATGTCAGAGAATTTTTTACCAGAAGCTTTTATGTCAGCTTCAAGTGGTCCAATTTTCTTATTAAAATTAGCAGTGATGTCAGTCAGTATCTCGTCTGTTGTCGAGAGTGGGTAGAAAAAGTAAGTATCTGGGAAAAGATATCCTTCTTTGGTTCTCTTGTCACTCAAGAATAAATCTCTGCGAAAGCTTGGAATTTTATCTGCTAAAATCTTAATAATATCGTCATTTGTTGCTCCTTCTTTGAAAGTAACTCTTATCTTTTCAACTCCATGATTGCCTCTTAATACTTGCCAGACTACTCCTCCAAACTTTTCATCCTTTTTAAACAGATAATCACCTGCTGATATATGTCGGTCTAAAGATAAAACATAGACAATACTTTTAAAAACAAAAGGATAACGAACAATATTATTCTTTCCTAAATCACTAGCGATAACAGAAAGTGAATCATTTGAAGAGAAGTGAAGTGTCACATTTTGTGGACGATATGGAGATGAAAATAAATAATAAGAAATAAGTAAAAGAAAACCAACAACTAAAACAAGACTCCTTAGTTTATAATTTGGGTTTCTTTTATCTACCTCACCTGAAACTTCTGTGTCGGTGGGGTTTGTAATTTCCTCTTTATTATCCATATATATTATACAGGCAAGTTTGAAGGTGGCTTTGCAATCTTTGACTCTATGCGCTTGAAGCTTGGTGTCTCAGAGACCATACCTGGGAAGTGGTAAAGAGTTGCGAGCTCTTCAGCAGAAACTACGAAAATATTTGCTTTGTGTGATGGAAAGAAAGCTGCCATTATCTTATTATAATTAAATGTGTATTGAATAGGTGGATGGAAGAACACTCGCATACGATACCAGTCGAGCATTCTTTTCTTGATCTTTGTGAGAGCGAGTCCTGTAGGATCTGACCAAGGTGCGTCAAACTGCGTTGAATTCACACGTTCGAGTTCATTTACAGAAGGTGAAGCGTATTGACGGAAAAGCAAACGAACTTCGCGACGCAAATTCTGGAATTGATCTTCTGTACAAAGTCTATTATCAGAAAGAGCGATAAGACGGATACCGCAGTCAAAATGAATCTGGCCTAAACCTTTTGTAAGAGCTTCAATTGCAGGCTTCAAATGTTCAGGCATAAATGTCTGCTTAGCAAATGAATTTGGTCTATCAGCATTTTCCTGTAAACGGATATAGTCCTTCAATAAAACATCCATAAATTCTTTCGCCGCTTCATTGAACTCCACATGTCCACCTGTTTTGTGACTATGGTATTTCTTCAGATTCCAGCGAACGATAGTCTGTATCCAAACTTGCTGACCACGAGGCAACGATCCGAGGTATTCGATAGTAGGAGTGATAGGATCAATCTTGAACTCTTCTTTAACTCCAGTTTTAAGATCATCACCAAAACCTTTATAAGTTTTAAATGGCAAGAAATCTTCTCTGGCTTTTTTAAATTCACAACCCCACATATTCCAATCACCTCCTTTTTTATATTGAGGTACGTGGAAAGCATAGTCATCTACTTCAACAACTTTTGCCTGGGGATACTGACCGTATATCTGAGTCTCTACCAAATTTCGCATACGCGTAGGTGTACGGATAAAGAAGTGAACTCTCCCGTCGATAGAAGCTATCTCAAGAGAGAACCAGAACCATGGAGCGCCCTGGATGAATTGCTCCCAGAATCCTTTCATGCTTTTATGATAAAAAGCGTTTGTAAATATAAGCTCCATAGCAGCTGGAGACTTCACTACATCGCGAGGGACCTGAATCTCAAGAAGAACCCACTTTATACCCATGATAAAGCGCTCCTGTCTGTAATGATGCCAAAGATTAAGAGCAATAACAGAGAGAGGAATAGGCATCAGATAACCAATAGTTACTAAAATTATCTGCAAAAGATTTATATTGTGTGTATTTAGAAAGTCTTGGAGCATATTGAAAATTTGAATTACCAAACTCTAAGGTTAGACGATGAAGAAGTAAAAAACCCAAACAAAACTGCAATCAAAAGAATTCCAATAATTATTAAAAGAATATTAATGTAGCCTTTATTCATAACATCTAGATTATAACATATTTAAATAAAAAAAACTCCCCCAGAGGGGGAAGTTTTATGCTGCTGTGTATAAACCTGACTTATTCTTCTTGAAATATTTTGTATTCTGTAAGTTTACGAGGATTGTGTTCTTTTTCAAGTATCTTTCCTTCATAACTTGGTCTACGATATCTTCTTTACTCATAGGACCATTCTTCTTTAGAAGCTCGTTGATGACATCACGGACAACTCCTGACTTGTAACCCCATTCAGAAAGTGCGTATATACCACGGCCAACTAGAACGAAGCGAGGATCCTTGATAAGTTCATTGTGGCAAGTTGCTGTGTGGCACTTCTTGTCGAAAGTACTAGCGACAGCTTTGGCTACTTCTCTAAAGTGCATAGGTGATCCGTGCTTTCTCATCATAAGGAAGGCATAGTCTTTAACTCCGCGTGCTTTGATAGAAGATGAGTTTGACTTACCCCATTCACCGAGAGGATTCTTGTTCAAAGTTTTTGATATTGAAAGCCATCTCTTTGCTATCTCTTCGCTCTTGTACTTTTCTGAAATGTCTTTAACTTCTTCCAAGAATTTAGCAATGAGTTCCCCTTCGGAAACTAATTCATTATCGGAAAGACCTTCATATAGATTCTTGAGTGACTTGTGAATCTTGTCTGAAACTTCAGCATCAACACTCCAGCGAGTCTTGAAATGAGCGTCTTCTTTGTGCTTTGTAAATTCATCGCTTAGAGTCATGAACAAGTGAATATTGTTTTGAGTTATTTTATCTTTTGAAAGATGATTTAGAAATTCATGTTCAGAAACAATAGCTCCCATAGTGTGCATCAAATTTTTCAATTCTTCAAAAACAGCTTTTTCTCCTTTGAAAGCTTCACTCTTACGAATAAGAGCAAGAGCAGAGTTCTCTATCTGTCTTACGCGTTCACGTGTGATACCATACTTCTTTCCGATGGCTTCTAGTGTTTTTCTTTCTCCGTCTGTAGTAATTCCAAAACGATTCACAACGACATCATAAGCCCTCGTTGGTAGGTTTGAAAGAATCTTTTTTGTGACTTGCTTTGGTTTGAAACTTATTGTATTTGCCATCTGCGATTTTGCGAAATCGTGTCGCGCAACCGTCCTTTTAGCGCGACGCTTTTCAAATTAAATAATAATTATTATTCTGTGTTTTGATAATATCATTAGTATCAAATAAAGTCAAATATTTCCATTAAAGCCTTTAAATACAAGTAAAATTACTTTTTTCCAGAGGCTGTTTTGGCTTTTGATCTATCTTGTTCTGTAAGGAGTTTCTTGCGCAAACGGACATTCTTAGGTGTAATTTCGAGGTATTCGTCGTCTGCCATTATCTCAAGTGCCCTCTCTATCGATAGTTTAAATGGTGGTTTTACATTCACCGCTTCATCAGTCCCACTTGAGCGCATATTTGAAAGTTGTTTACCTTTTGTTGGGTTCACACTCATCTCATCCCCTTTCGTTACGTTACCGACAACCATACCTTCATAAACTTCATCTCCGTGCTCAACATAAAGTATTCCTCTTTCTTGCAAAGTCCAAAGTGAAAAGGCCGCGACTTTACCAGCAACCATTGAAGTCATCGAACCGACATCTCTCTTCTTTATTTCTCCAGCATAATCTTTGAAGCCGATAAAACGTGAAGCCAGAATTCCCTCACCACGAGTATCCACTACGAACTGACCTCTGTATCCCAAGAGTCCACGTGTAGGGATTTCGATAAGCATGCGAACTATTCCTTCTTTCTCATGCATACTTGTGATAAGTCCACGGCGAGCAGTGAGCTTCTCGATAACAGCACCTGAGACATCACTTCTGACATCGATAGTCACTTCTTCATAAGGTTCAAGTTTTTTACCATTCTCTTCTTTTATGATTACGTGTGGCTGAGAGACTTGTAATTCATATCCTTCGCGACGCATATTCTCAAGCAAGATAGCAATGTGAAGTTCCCCACGTCCGTAGACTAGGTATCCTTCCTGTTGTTCCTCTTGATCTGTGCCGTCAAAGTTAATTTTAAGTCCAACGTTTATTTCAAGTTCTTTCTCAAGTCTCTCTCTTATCTGGCGACTTGTGACATACTTACCTTCTCTCCCACAGAAAGGTGAATCATTCACCAAAAAGTTTAGAGAAATAGTTGGTTCATCAATAGCGATAGATGGAAGTATTTCTGTATCAGGTTTATCACAGATAGTCTCACCGATATATACATCGGGAATTCCAGCGATAATAGCGATGTCTCCTGAGTTCACAGCACCTACTTCCTTTCTTTTAATTCCTTCAAATGTAAATATTTTTGTTATTCGAGCATTTCTAGATGTACCATCGGTATTCTTCACAATAATAGTAGAGCCTGACTTGATAGATCCAGTATAGACGCGAACAATAGCCAAGCGGCCCATGAAGTTGTCGTACCCAAGATTAAAAACTTGAGCTTGAGCCGGAGCTGTATCATCAGTAGAAGCTTCTTTCACATCAGAAAGAATAAGGTCTAGAAGTGGAGTTAAATCTTTAGAATCATCTCCAAGTTTTGCGAAGGCTTTACCTTCTCTGCCGATAGCATAAATAGTTTTGAAATCTATCTGTTCTTCTGTAGCACCAAGTTCAAGGAATAACTCCAAGACTTCTTCATGAACACGGTCAGGATTGGCGGCTTGCTTGTCTATCTTGTTGATAACAACGATTGGTTTAAGACCGAGTTCTAGAGACTTCTTAAGAACGAATCTTGTCTGAGGCATAGGACCTTCCTGAGCATCTACAAGGAGAAGCACAGAGTCGATAGCGCGAAGAACACGCTCAACTTCAGAACCGAAGTCAGCGTGGCCGGGAGTGTCTACAATGTTTATCTTTGTACCCTTATAGTTAACAGAAGTATTCTTTGAGTAAATAGTAATACCGCGCTCAAGCTCGAGAGCATTTGAGTCCATAGTAACTCCTTCTTCCACCATTCCACATTGCTTCATAAGCTGGTCTGTAAGAGTAGTTTTCCCATGGTCAACGTGGGCGATTATAGCTATATTTCTGATTTCATTAGATTTCATTGTATTTAGAGTCGTTTTTTTTAAAAATAAATACGCCTTCAGGCGTTACTAATATTACTTTATCATACTTTTTAGAGTTTGTAAACAAAAAAGAGCATCCCATATATATGAATGCTCATTTTTTAAAGTTTAAGCCCTATTCAGCTTATGATTGAGTCTGAAGAAAGTTCTTCTTCTCCTAATTCTTTTGCAGAATCATCTGCTTTTGACCCTGAGGTCTGAGGGCAATGATCCCCTAAATTATACTCTTGGTCCATTGTTGTTGATGGCTCACAACCTCCATTGTTTGTCCCTTTCATGATTATAGTCCTCCTATAGATTAATTTTGTACTTATTATATTTAACTTAATTGAACCAAAATTCAAACTCAAAGTCAAAGCCTAAAATCAAAGCCCCCGGCAGCTACGCTGCCGGGGACTTTTTTCTTTCTTTTTATTTAATCAATTTTATAATGTCATGATAAGTTACAAAAACCATCAATAACATCAGTAATCCAAATCCTATCATATTCACAATGTTTCCAACTTTAGGATTGATACGTGAACCCTTAATCTTTTCTATTAAAAGGAAAAGAAGTCTTCCTCCGTCGAGTGCTGGGAATGGAAGCAAGTTTATAACTGCTAAGTTGATAGAGATGAGCGCAGTAAATGAAAGCAAATAAATAAATCCAAACTTTGCTGCATCGCCCACAACTCCGACTATACCGATAGGACCCGTAACTGCAGACATATCACCTTTACCGACGACAGCTTGGCTGATAAGTTTATAGAACCCTTCAGCTGTTCCTACTACCAAGTTAGTACTGAGCTTGAGCCCTTCCCAGACAGCTTTGTGAACAGGCAGCTTAAGTGTACCGATAGTATCCATCGCTATACCGATAGCAGGAGAACCATCTTTATTATTTAAAGGAGTGACTGTTATCTCTTTGGCATCTGGACCTCTTAAAAAGTCTACGGCAATAGCTTCATTCACATGTTTCTTTACGAAGTATTGAACACTTTCTGAAGAAGACACTTCTGTATAGTCTTTAGAAGTTGAAAGCTTTATAAGCTTGTCCCCTGTTTTAAATCCTGCATTTTCAGCGGGGCTACCTTTTATAACACTCGTGATAGTTATATGCTGATCTCCGACAGTTGATCCACTTGGAGCCATACTAGAAGAAGAAGGAAGGCCCGACATGAATCCGACAGATAGAAGTAACCATGCTACAAGGAAGTTCATAACAACTCCAGCAACTAGAACCATAGCTTGTATATATCTAGGCTTGTTTACAAAACTTCTCTTTTTATCTTCTTCTTTAATATTTTCATAATCTCCATTCTCTCCGAAAATTTTTACATATCCACCGAAAGGAAGAGCATTCAAGTTGTAAGTCGTCTCACCCACTTTCTTGCCCCAAATTTTTGGAGGAAAACCAAAAGAGAATTCATCCACCCTGATTCCTGACTTTTTAGCGACGATGAAGTGCCCGAATTCATGGGAAACAACTAGAACCAATAAAATAACAATAAAAATTATAATTGACATGAAGCTATCATACCACAAATTGATATTTAGATAAAATAAAACTCCTGAGACTTCTCAGGAGTTTTATTTTAATTATTCATTAAGTCTGTTTCTTTCTTGGCAAAAATGGCTTCGAGATTTTGATTGGCTTCGTCTACACACTTTTGTATATCATCCTTTGCTCTTTTCATATCATCTTCTGGCAAGTCACTTGTCTTGTCTATCTCAGCTTGTCTTTCTTTTCTGACACTTATACGAGCATCTTCGAGTCTCTCTTTCAAAATTTTTACAAGCTTTGAGCGGTTCTCTGTCGTAAGCATTGGAAAGATGGCGCGAACTCCATCACTATCTGAGACTACAGAGAGTCCAAGATTCGCAGCCGAGATAGCACTCTCGATAGCTTTGATCTGATTCTTGTCCCAAGGAGCGATTCGAAGTGTCTTTGGATCTTCGATAGATACACTCGCTACATTCTTAATAGGCATGTATGAACCATAGCTCTCTACATTTATAGAGTCGAGGATCATCGGAGTCGCACGACCAGTATGTACAGAACCATATTCTTTACTAAGCCATTCTTCTACTGCTTTTAATTGCGTCTTAAAATTTGTTGTATTGTATGCCATATATTTTTATTATATCACAAGAGCTATATGCTCCAAAATCATTTTGACGGCGGCGCCGGGAGTAGAGAGGAAAGAACGGCAATTTTTAAGTTCAGTTAGGATAAATTTCAAATCTTCATTATTTAAATCCTTTTTCCATTTTTCATAAACTATCCTCTCTATTCCATTTACAAGTGAGATAGCGTAATATCGTAACCCCCCACTATTTTCATTATCTTTAAATTCTTTTATTATCTCTGCAACTTTTTCTATTCTTTCTTTTGGATTCATTTTAACAAACCCTTCTGCTATTTTATTCTCAAAATTATTATCACTCTTTAAATTCTTGATTAAGTGCACACGAGAAAGTATCGTACCTGCAAGTAGTGATGAATCAGGCACCACTATAAAGAAGTGCGTATCCTCTGTCGGCTCCTCTATAATTTTGAGCAAAGTCTGCTCTGCTTCACGATTTATAAACTTTGCACCGATAATACAAATCTTCTTCTTGCCATCTATCGGTCTATTCTTGTGCCATTCTTTTATATTGTGACCGTCTTCTATATTGAAAGCATCATAAAGATTAAGCATTACATCAGGACTATTCTTATTTATATCTCCCCTCTCTTCTAGGTACACACGGAGAAGATAGACAATCTCTTCAGGATTTCCTTCAAGCACGTAACTGTGATACAAATTTTGTGGGAATAATTCTTCAAACATAATTTTATTATACATTATTTTTCTATTAGAACACTTCCTCCGCTAGGCCTTGCCTAGCGGAGATTAATCTTTATATGACAACCATTCAAATATTTCTTTATTAAAAGATTTTTTAGTTGATAAATACTGAGGAAAACTGTCTATATTTAATAATTTATTCTGAACTCTATCTTCTCCTATATAATCAAGATAACTAGAGTATTTATATTTACTCAAATATTCCAAAGCTTCATTTTTATCTTTTATCCCCTCTTCTTTCCAATTTTTATTTATGAGTTTTACTGGGTTAAGATGTATATATGAATATAAATATTTTAAGTATCTATCATTTCTTGCGTGTTCTGCTTTGAATTTCCCCTCGAACAAGCTTCCTGTTCTATCATATTTTTTATTATAATACATCACATATGCCGTACTCAATTTTTGCATAAATGTAGTTATTCCTCCTTCTATTTTTTCTGTTATTAAAATATGGAAATGATTTGGCATTAAACAATATGCTCCTATATTAACTAAAATATTTTTCCTTTTTACATTAAATAAACCTTGATCTTTCTGTAAATTATCAGCTTTAAAATTCTCAGTCTGATTACAAGCATACATTAAACCAATAAAATGCTCATAATCTTCTTTGTCTCTAAAAATAACCTTCTTATCGTTACCACGATTATACAGATGAAAATACTCGCCTTGAACAAATTTTATT